>NZ_JBFUES010000987.1:0-2708 GCF_056403875.1 Bradyrhizobium sp. P2_E8 | reverse complement strand
CCCTGCGACTGGAGCTTGACGAAGCGGTAGCCGGTCTCCGTCCAGGCAACGACGTTCTCGTTCTGATTGTCGAGAACGAACTCGCCCTTGTCGGTCTTCACCGTCAGCACCGCGTGCCCTTCGCCCTTCTTGTCGCGCACGACGGTGATGAGCAGGGCCTCGCGAGGCCAGYCGGCATCGATCAGCATCTTGCGCTTCAACAGCACGTAGTCTTCACAGTCGCCGTAGCCGTCCGACGGCAGCGACCATCTCTCGATCACGCCCCAGTGCTCCTGGTCGGTCAAAGGCTTGACGGTCTCGTTGACCCAGCGATTGACCTTGACGAGGTCGCGCCATGCGGCCTGCGACATCACGATGTCGCGCGGCTGCGTCGGCCCGCCCTGGCACTGAGCGGCATTGTCCGCACAGAACTCGACCCAGCCGATCGGCGCGCGCGTGGTGTCGCCGAGGCTCGCGTAGAGCAGACGGTTCTCACCGGCCTGCACTGTCGCGCTGATCCCGAAGAGCATGGCGGCGATCGCCAGCCTCTTCCCCTGTCCCCTGAAATCAAACATTGCGGCCCCCGTTTCTTGTTGGGACCACATTTCGCATGGAGCTTTTGAGTTGCCGCTAAGTCAGTCAAGTCAAGTCGAGACGAATACAAGTAAAACGCGCGGCGAATTCGATCTATACTTGAATCGAATTCGAATAAAATTCGAGATGACTGTAATTGATTCAAATTTTAGGAGTTAACGCGGAAACGCTGGCGGAACTGCTGCGCCGAGGCGCAAACAGGTCCCGCGTTAACCCGCACGGACCCGTCACCGCGCACGAAAAAGGCGGCGTCCGCATCGCGGAGGCCGCCTTTGAGGCTGGAAAATCAGTGGTTTTGGCGCGCGTTCGCTTTACCGCGCGGTAACGCTCTCTTCGAGTGTCTCGACCGGCTGCTCGTGCATGAACTCCAGCGCGAAGCCGTCTTCGAGGTTTCGGACCACACGGCCCTGGACCCGGCCGAGCAGCACGATCGATTTCAGCGGCGGGCGGTTCTCGGCGGCGATGGCCGCGCCCGACAGCGACAGGTCGATGATGCGGCAGGTCATCTTGGTGCCGTCTTCGAGCGTCAGCACCGCGATCGGGTTGCGCGGCACGATACGGTCGTGGCGGCGGTCCTCCGGCAGGTTGAGGATGTCGCGGTTGGCGAGCCAGGTGAGCTGGGCGGCGAGCTTGTCGCGCTTCCTGGGCGTTGCCCCGATCGTCATGGCGAAGCCATTGTCGATGATGCGGGTGATCTTGCCCTCGACACGGCCGATATGGTCGAGATAGGCGAYCACGCGGTCGCCGACATTGCCGATGCCGGGGGCGAGCAGGGMCAATCCGCCCGGCGACATGTTGATCACCTGGCAGGGGAATTCCCGGCGGTCCGGCAGCATGTAGCGGCCGAGCAGGTGCACTTTGACCCGCTGGAAACGCCGACGCTCCTCGGCGGCCGGAAGAAGTTTTTTGTTCGCCAACGCCATTTTCAACACCCGACCCCCCGCCCGGGCGGAGTCCGGCACGACCCTAAGGTGCATAGGGTTAATGCCGCGTTAGGATCGGGCGCGCCGGTCTCGGACGGACACAATACGCTCGAGAGCCCCATCAGCGGCGGGCAGGCCGGCCGCGCGTCAGCGCGCCCGGGTCGAGGGCCGCCGCTCAGGCCGGTCTTGTTCCCTGCCGATACAACCACAGCAGCAGCGCCAGCAGCACCGCGGCCGAGAGCCCGAGCGACCAGTGAATGCCGATCGCCGCGCCTGATAGCCCGACGGTGATGCCGCTGAAGGCCCGCATCCCGAGCCCGGCCATATTATAAAGGCCGACGACGCGGCCGCGGATGTCGGACGGCGCGTTCAGCTGCACCAGCGCCTGCGCCATGGTGTTGAACGACAGTTCGAAGAAGCCCGCGAAGAACAGCAGCACGATCGCGACGGGATAGACCCGCACCGCCGCGAAGCCGAGCAGCGCGGCGCTCCACAGCATCGCCAGCAGGATCGCGGTGCGCGGCGTGCCCTTGAGCCGCCCCCAGGATTCCARCGCGATGCCGGCGAGCAGCGCTCCGGCGGCGTCGGCCGCGAGCAGCACGCTGTAGGACACGCCGGGGTCGCCATGGCCGAGATCGCCGGCAAAGCCGGGCATCTGGGCGTGATAGGCGTTGCCGATCATGAACGAGGTGAGGCCGGCGAGCCACGTCATTGCGGTCAGTACCGGCTGCGTGCCGATGGCACGCATCGTCAGCACGATATCGGCAAGGCCGCGCACGGCGAAGCGCCGCACCGCGACGCTCTTGTCGCGCACCGGCGCCCAGAACAGCCACAGCAGCATCGGCAGGTAGAACAGCGTGTTGAAGATGATGCCGTGCGAGGTGCCGAGGGTGAGCATGATGACGCCGCCGACGGCAGGACCGACCAGGATGCCGAGATAGCGCGCCATCGCGTTCAGCCGCACCGCGCTCGGAAGATCCGCGGGGCCGACGAGGTCGTAGAGCAGCAGCTGGTTCGGCGTCTGCCACAGCACGCCGGCGCAGCCATGGATCACCAGAAGCAGCATCGCGTGCCACATCTGGATCGTATCCGTGATGAAGAAGAAGCCCCATCCGGCCGACGCCACGATGAACAGCAGCATGCCGCATTGGATGATGCGCCGCGGATCGAACCGGTCGGCGAGCCCGCCGACCGCGACCGAGAACAGCAGGA
>NZ_JBFUES010000986.1:0-2708 GCF_056403875.1 Bradyrhizobium sp. P2_E8 | reverse complement strand
GGCTGGAACGGACGCAGCCGCGGCGAGACGCGTTTTGCGATCCGGTTCGACGGCGCCTTCGAGACCCTCCCGGCCGCGATCAGCGCCAGCCTCTACCGCATCGTGCAGGAGGCCCTCACCAACGCCGCCAAGCATGCCGGCGCAACCAAGGTGAGTCTGGAATTGACGATGCGGACCGACGAGATCGCGCTTGCGATCGACGACGACGGACGGTCGAGCGATCCCGCCGCGAAATCCGGAATGGGCCTGCTCGGCATGCGTGAGCGCGTCGCGGCCCTGCGCGGCCGACTGAGCTTCGAGGCCGGCCCGCATGGCGGCACTGCGCTGCGCGTCGCCATCCCTGTCACCGCCGATCGGCCGGTGCTGGAGCACGCGGCATGAGCGCGGCCGACGCGACCATCCTGCTGGTTGACGACCATTCCGTCGTCCGCGAAGGCTATCGCTCGGTGCTCCAGAAGCAACCCGGCCTGCGCGTCGTCGCCGAAGCCGCCGACGGCGCGGAGGCCTACCGTCTGTTCAAGTCCGAGGCACCCGACCTCGTCATCATGGATTTGAGCATGCCCGGCATCGGCGGCATCGAGGCCGTCAGGCGCATCCGGCAGTGGGACAAGGGCGCCAGAATCCTCGTCTTCACCATGCACCAGAATGCGGGCTTCGCCGTGCAGGCGATCCGCGCCGGTGCCAGGGGCTATGTCACCAAGATGAGCCCGCCGGAAACGCTGGTGCGCGCGGTGATGGACGTGCTCGCCGGCAAGATCGCCATCAGCCCCGACATCGACCACGAGCTCGCACTGAGCCGCATCAGCGGCGAGAGCTCGGCCGCCGACGTCCTCACGCCGCGCGAGTTCGAGGTGTTGCGGCTGCTGCTCGCCGAGAACACGACGGAGGAGATCGCCGAGACGCTCCACGTCAGTCCGAAGACGGTGGCGAACCTGCACTCGCTGATCAAGGACAAGCTCGGCGTCGACTCCGACATCGAGCTGGTCCGCCTGGCACTGCGCCAGGGAATCTTGACGCAGGTCGATCTCGGCGAGGCCTGAAGCGCTCAGGCGAGATAACGCGTCAGATAGCCTTCCATGGCGTAGAGCGCGCAGAGCGCAAGGCTCGACCACACCGCTGCGCTGAAATACAGGAACATCCAGGTCAGCTCGCCTTTCCAGTGCGCGATGTCGTGGGTCACCACCCAGCGCGTCGCGACGTCATGCAGGCCTTCGAGGAAGCCGAGCAGCCTGTTGCCCTCTTCATGCCCCGCCCGCCAGCGGCTGAGATACATCGGCACATCGACGGTGACGAGGAAGGCGAGGAAGCAGGCGATGCCGACGATGCCGGCGATCAGCGCCCAGCGCACTACGCCCTGGAATTCCGGCATCAGGCGGCACAGCGCGATGCCGGCGAGGAAAAACGTCACCGCCCACAGCGAGTTCTCGATCGCGTTGTAGAGGAAGTTCGTGGTGACGACCGCGTACCACGAGAAGCACTCCGCGATGATGATGATGGGCACAATCACAAGCGCGATGTTCACCGCGGTCTCCGCCCCGGTCATGTGACCTAGCTGATGCAGGATGATCGCCCATTGCGCGACGAAGCACAGTTCGGCCACGGTCGCGACGGTGCGGCCGACGAACACGCTGGAGAGCCAGGTGTCGAACRGACAGATGCGCTGCACGTCGGCGCGCGGCAGGAACGATCGGAACGCGCAGCCGAACACATAGCCGGCGCACAGCAGGAACATCAGCCCGATATCCGAACCGCCGCCGGCGCTGCCGGCAACGGTCGGATAGAACTCGCGGTACAGCATGAACCAGACGAGGATGTTGGCACTGCTGACAAGCGTGAGCGACCCCCACCACCACGCGAGGGGATTTGACCGCGCCTGCCACTGCAACATGAATCGCTCCGCCGTAATCGATGTGACATCTAACGGTAGCAATTCTGTCATAAATCAGCAGCACGACGCGACAAAAATCTACGTTATGGCGCTGTCATAATTGACCTGCGCGCTGTCATATTCGCGAAGGCGACGGCGTCTCCGGGCGTTTTCCGAGTTTGATTCCGGGGGCGCTACTTCGGGGCCCCCGGTATCACGCCGGCGTTCTATTTCTTCAGCCCGCTCACATAGGCCGCGAGCTTATCCAGCGTCTGGTAGCCGTATTCGACCGCGCCGAAGCCGATCATGCCATCGCGCTGCTCGGTGCTCGAGGCCAGTTGCCGCATCATCAGCACGGTCTTGCCGTTGCTCTGCTCGGCAAAGGTGAGGGTGAAGCGGAACATGCTGGGATCGTCGTCCTGGTCGACGCCGTGATCCATCTCCATCAGCGACGGCCGCTCGATGCGGCGGAAGCGCATGCGGTTCGGATAGACGGTGCCGTCAGGACCGATCATGTTGAAGCGCCAGACGCCGCCGACTCGCACGTCGATCTCGAAGGTCTCGATCTTGAAGCCCTTCGGCCCGAACCATTGCGGGAGATGTTTTGGATCGGACCACGCCTCGAACACCAGATCGCGCGGCGCGTCGATCACGCGCGACATCACGATCTCGCGGTCGAGCGACCATTGCGACAGAGCGGGATTGGCAGAATTCGTCATCACTCAGAACCTTTCCGTTTGCTTGGCTTGTTGTTTGTCTTGTCGGTCGTTCTGGACGGCTGCCTGGCAGCCGCCCTCTCCTTCTTGAGCTTCATCACATAGGCCTCGAACCGGTCGAGACG
>NZ_JBFUES010000985.1:0-2709 GCF_056403875.1 Bradyrhizobium sp. P2_E8 | reverse complement strand
GCTCGTGGCCCTTAGCGGACCGTTTCGGCAACTTCGGTTAAGGGCCGCTTGTGACCCAACTCGGACATCCCACGATGTCTGCTTTTGCGCCGCGTTGATCACCGAGCGCGGAAAGGTACTTGCGCCCGCAATCAGGTTACGAAAGGGTTCGGTCCGACGGTGCCCGCAGTTTGGGCGGGGAAGCGTGACGATCGCCTGGCATCTCCCAACCCATCCGCCATTCTTGGTCGAGGGGACCATGAACCCGACCCGACGCCTGCTGCAGCTGTGGATCGTTCTTTCTCTCGTTTGGGGCTGTGTTGCTGGCCCGATAGCCATCCTTATTTGGAAGAGAGACGCACATGTGCGCGCATACGAGCGCGCGGCCGCTGCGGTTTTGGCCAAATACGAGAGTGACTGTGGATCGTCGAAGAGCAAGGGGCCTTTGTGTGATTTTCCGCCCGCCGTCCCGCCGGCTTCTGCGATCCCGAAAGCCGTCTATCCAGTAATCGTCCTGGGTCCTCCTCTCCTGCTCTTCTTCATCGGTTGGATAGGGCGCTGGGTAACGAGCGCCTGGCGCCGATAAACAACGCAGCGGCCAGCTGAAGTCGAGTTCCATTACCTCTTTTTCCCGACTGAGGTAGCTCTAATTTTCCACCCTGAATAGAAATTCTTGCAACAATATAGGCGAGCCGCCGACGAGGGATGCGCGGCGACTTCTGGGTGGGCTCAATGAGCAATTGGCGTGCATCGGTACACCATAACTACAGGGTATTCATCCTCGACAACGAAGGCCACATCGTCAACCGCGCGCACCTGGCGTCGCAAAATGACGAAGCTGCAAAAGAACGCGCCAGGCACCTCGCCAGCTACGGGCGGGCCGTGGAGCTATGGGATGGCCCGCGCAAGATCGCGATTGCGACCGAGAGCCAGACGACGCAAGCAAATATGTGGTCGCGACCAACGCGCGTCGCTGCCGTCGATATCGTCCACGACCTCGCTGCTGCCGAAGCGGTCTGGCGCAGTCTTGAGAGCCCGAACCATTCGGCCACGCCCTATCAGCGCTTCGACTTCCTCGCCGCCTGGCAGCGCCACGTCGGCGAGCGCGCGGGGCTGTCGCCTTTGCTCGTGATCGTCCGTGATGGCGACAGCCGGCCGCTGGGCCTGCTGCCGCTTGCCTTGCAAACAGCCTTCGGCGTGCGCTGCGCGAGCTTCATGGGCGGCGCGCATGCAACCTTCAACATGGGCCTGTGGGACCGCGATTTCGCGGCGACCGCTACCGAGCACGATCTCCACTCGCTGACGGCGATGCTCGCCGCGCGCGACGAAGCCGACGTGCTCGTGCTGCGCCGCCAGCCGACTTACTGGCGCGGCCTACAAAATCCCTTGAGGCTGCTGCCTCATGAGCCCTCGACCGTTCACTGCCCGGTGCGAACAATCGAGCCGGGCGCGACAACGGTGAGCCTGATCAGCGAATCTCTCCGCCGCCGGCTGCAGCGCAAGGAGCGCAAGCTGCAGCCGCTTGCCGGCTATCGCTATTACATCGCGTCTGATGACGTCGACATCACCCGCCTGCTCGACTGGTTCTTCCGGGTGAAGCCGCAACGAATGGCGCAGCAGAAGCTGCCATGCGTGTTTGCCGAACCGGGCGTGCAGGCATTCATCCGCGGCGCCTGCATGACAAAGCTAGCCGACGGCGGCCGCGCGATCGAGATCCATGCGCTCGAATGCGACGAGGAGGTGATCGCGATCTTCGCCGGCGTGGCCGACGACCACCGCTTTTCGACGATGTTCAACACCTATACCATGTCGCGGAAAGCGAAGTTTAGCCCTGGCCTGATTCTCATGCGCTATGTCATCGATCATTTTGCCGGTCATTATCGCGCCTTCGACTTTGGCATTGGCTTGTACGACTACAAGCTGCTGGTCTGCCCGGACTACGAGCCGATCTTTGACAGTTTCATCCCGCTCAGCGTGCGCGGCCGGTTCGCCGTCGGCGCAATAGCCGCCGTCAACGAAGCCAAGCGTTTCGTGAAAAGCAATCCGGCGCTGCTTGACATCGCTCAGAGCCTGCGCAGCAGGTTGCAGAGTGCAAAAACATTCCAAACAACTTCTCTGGTTTTCTTACTTCAAAACTGCTGCAGTCAGTTGGGGCTTTAGCTCGTGGCCCTTAGCGGACCGTTTCGGCAACTTCGGTTAAGGGCCGCTTGTGACCACAGCGGACGTGCAACGATCCCCGTGGCCCTGCCTATGCAGCACAAGCTTCGATTTGGAGAACCAGCTAAACGCGTCGCGTAAAGGCTCCGTCAACAACCAGATTTAATCCAGTGACATAGCCCGCAGCCGGGCTCGCCGTGAACGCGACGACGTTTGCGATTTCGTCTGGATGCGCCATCCGCCCCATCGGAATCATCTTGACCGCATTGTGGAAGCGTTCGGGTTCCTGCCTCCTGATCCGATCCCATGCGCCGCCGTCAAACAACGTCGAACCGGGGCTAACGACATTGGCGCGTATCCCCTTGGGCGCGACAGTCCGGGCCAATGACTTGATATAGAAATGCAGCGCTGCCTTGATGGCTCCGTAAGACACTTTTGTGTAAGAGTTGAGTTCGGAATCTTCCACTCCCCCAATCGAACCGATGGCCACTATGCTGCCTGACCGCGATTGCTCAATATGCGGCATAGCGGCCTCGACTGCGGTCACTGTGTGGATCAGATCGACATCTAATG
>NZ_JBFUES010000984.1:0-2711 GCF_056403875.1 Bradyrhizobium sp. P2_E8 | reverse complement strand
CTCATGACCAGGACGATCGGCAGCGCCTGGAACGCCAGGATGAAGTCGGCGCCGGGCCCCTTCAGGTCGAAGGGCAGGGGGCCGCCGCCGATATAGCCGAACACGAAGGAGGAGCCGGCGCGCGAGGCCGCGGAGATCGCGCCGACCGCGTCGTTGATGGCGCCGAAGGCATGGGCGACGACCGGCAGCTTCAGGAGCACGGCCGCGGTGACGAAGGTCACGACAAGGCCGATCGCCGCCTGGCGCAGCGAGACCGCGCGGCGATTCTCTGCCAACGCCCACGCGATCAGCAGCAATGCGAAAATGCCGAGTGCCGATTGCAGCCGCAGCATGATGTCCCCAAACCCTCCATGATTATGRCCGCGCGTGCGTTGCAAAGGCAATGCCGGAAGCGCACCGGAGCCGCCCGCTGTTGACAAGCCGGTCCGCGTCAGCCACGCGGGGGCTCGTAAAGATCAGGCGCGGACGGCCCAAAAAGGTGAGTCAGGAGCTAAGTGAAGAGCAGCCATTGCCGGCCAATCCGCCGGTCAGCGCCGGCGCGCTGCTTTCCCACCGCGCCTTCCTGTTCTTCCTGCTCTCGCGCAGCCTGTCGCGCTTTTCCAGCCAGATCGCGGCGGTCGCGATCGGCTGGCAGATCTACGACCTCACCGGTTCGGCCTTCGACCTCGGCATGGTCGGGCTCGTGCAGTTCCTGCCCACCGCGCTGCTGGTGTTCGTCGCCGGCCACGCCGCCGACCGTTTTGAGCGCAAGCGCGTGGTCCAGCTCTGCCAGTTCGTGGAAGCGGCGACCGCGCTCTATCTTGCGATCATCACCTATCTCGGTGCGGTCAGAGAAGTGCAGATCTTCATCGCGACCTTCGTGCTCGGCATCGCCGGCGCCTTCGAAAGCCCGACCACCGCGGCGCTGCTGCCGCTGATCGCGCCGCAGGGCTCGCTCCAGCGGGCAACGGCAGTCGCGAGCGGCGCGGGGCAGGTCGCGACCATCACGGGGCCCGCGCTCGGCGGTTTTGCCTATGCGGTCGCGCCGCATCTTGCCTATGCCGTGATGCTGCTGTTCTGGATTCTCGGGATGATCTTGACCGGCTTCATCCAGCCGCGTCCGCAGGCGGTGGCCAAGGAGGGGACGGGTTCGGACAATATCTTTGCCGGGGTCCGCTTCATCCGGCGCAATCCGGCGATCCTCGGCACCATCTCGCTCGACCTGTTCGCGGTGCTGTTCGGCGGCGTTACCGCCCTGTTGCCGATCTATGCCCGCGACATCCTCCAGACCGGTCCCGTCGGCCTCGGCGTATTGCGCGCCGCGCCTGCGGTCGGCGCGCTGCTGATGACCATGGTGCTGGCACGCCACGCCATCTCGCGGCATGTGGGCCTGCGCATGTTCCAGGCCGTGATCGTGTTCGGCATCGCGACCATCGTGTTCGCGCTGTCGTCATGGATGTGGCTGTCGGTGCTGTCGCTCGCGATCCTCGGTGCCGCCGACACGATCAGCGTCGTGATCCGCTTCTCGCTGGTGCAGCTGTCCACGCCCGATGAGATGCGCGGCCGGGTCGGCGCGGTGAATTTCCTCTTCATCAACGCCTCCAACCAGCTCGGCCAGTTCGAGAGCGGAGTGGCAGCCGCGCTGCTCGGTGCGATGCCGGCGGCAGTGTTCGGCGGCGTCTGCACGGTCGCGGTCGCGCTGCTCTGGATGAGGCTGTTTCCGAGCCTGCGAAAGGTGGAGAGCCTGGAGTAGGCCTCCGCTCTTTCCACTCGTCATCGCGAGGAGCTTTCGCGACGAAGCAATCCAGAATCCTGCCGCAGTGACAGTCTGGATTGCTTCGCTTCCGCCGTCGCTCTTCGAGCTATGGCGGACAAGRCGCTCGCAATGACGATTGTGGAGATGGCGCAAGTGGTTTCGTTGTCTCACCCCGCTTGCCGAAGGCAGGCCACAACCCCACGCCGCCTACTGTGCATGGGGTTGTTTTCGCGTTTTTTGCTCAGCCCCGTCCGACGAACGGCATCTTGGTCGCCATCACCGTCATGGTCAGCACGTTGGCATCCAGCGGCAGGCCGGCCATGTAGGCGACGGCATCGCCGACCGCCTTGGCGTCCATGCGCGGCTCGTGCTTGGTGGTGCCGTCGGGCTGGAGCACGCCGGGGCCGTTGACCATGCGATCGGTCATGGGGGTTGCCGCATTGCCGATGTCGACCTGGCCGACCGCGATGTCGTACATGCGGCCGTCGAGATTGCTCGCCTTCGTGAGGCCGGTGATGGCGTGCTTGGTCGAGGTGTAGGCCGCCGAGAACGGTCGCGGCGCGTGCGCCGAGATCGAGCCGTTGTTGATGATGCGGCCGCCGCGCGGGGTCTGGTCCTTCATGATGCGGAAGGCGTGCTGGGTGCACAGGAACGGGCCGGTGAGGTTGGTGTTCACCACCGCCTGCCACTGCTCGAGGCTGAGATCCTCGAAGTTCACGGCCGGCGCGCCCATGCCGGYATTGTTGAAGAGCACGTCGAGGCGGCCATAGGTCGCCTTCACCTTGTCAAACAGTGCGGCGATCGAGTCCGGCTTGGTCATGTCGGCGGTGACGCACAGGCTCTTGCCGGCGGGGCCGAGCTTGGCGGTCTCCTCGAGCATCTCCATGCGGCGCCCGACCAGCACCACGGTGAAGCCGGTGTTCATCAGCGCCAGCGAGGCCGCGCGTCCGACTCCGGTGCCGGCGCCCGTCACCAC
>NZ_JBFUES010000983.1:0-2716 GCF_056403875.1 Bradyrhizobium sp. P2_E8 | reverse complement strand
CAGCCGGCTCCGGCGAAAAGCGGCGTTGCGGCCGCGCGCATCGTGCGGAGCGAGCGTCGCGAGCTTGGAATCGAGGCCGGCGACCGCCGGCATCGGACCGGACGCGAGCCCTTCAAGCAAAGGGCCCAGCTCCCACTGGTCGAACACACGAGTTTCGGGCAGCCCGCCCGGCTGAAACAGCTCCTTGGTACGGTTGTGCCCCTTCGCGATCAGTTCGAGCAGCCGCGCTTCCGTCGCACCCAATCCAGTTGTCGGCGACGGCAGTTCGGCCAACAATTGCTCCAGGGCCGGCTTCAGGAAGGGTAGCCGGGGAAATCCCTGCTCAGGAGCCCGAAACAGAGCTCAGGCGTTGGCGCGCGGTAGGCCTCCCAGGCCATGCGGGCAACCTCGAAGTCGCGCTCCGTCACATCGAGCGCCCGCACGGTACGCTCGCGAAGCCCGGCGACGTCTGCGCCGAGCAAATCGAAATCGACGAGTCGCAATTTCAGGCGCTCGGCCATGTAGGGTTCGGCGCGGAGATAATCGAGGATCCAGATCAACTGCAATTGATTGTTCGGGCTGGGATCAAACCAAAGCTCGATAAGCTCGACACCGTAAATCTCGCAGAACCGGACCAACGCAACATTCTTGTGTGCGAGACCGGTTTGAGGCGACCGGCTAACGAGGTCGGCCCAGATCACTTCCGGAATACCGGGATTGAGGCGTCCGTCGAGAAATTCATCAAGATGGTGCGACGTGGGCAATGGCCCCGACACGAACCGAAAGATGAGCGGGACAACCATGTCGGCGCGATCGGCGTAGGTGAGACCGACGCCGGACGAACTRGTCAGGATCATACGCTTCATCGCGAACGCCCACCCCCACGCAAAACGAAACGGGCGCCGAAGACGTCGGCAACTCAACGTCCTCAGCGCCCGCTCCTCGCGAAAAACTCTTCGCGTTAAGACTTACTCGTCCGCCGGCTCCTCGCCGTCGGCGTCACGCTCCGGCGTGCCGGCCAGGATCTGCTCGGCGATCAGGCCGGAGTTCTGGCGGATCGCGGTCTCGATCTTGGCGGTGATGTCGGGGTTGGCCTTCAAAAACGCCTTCGAGTTCTCGCGGCCCTGGCCGAGGCGCTGGCTGTCATAGGAGAACCAGGCGCCGGATTTCTCGACGATGCCGGCCTTGACGCCGAGATCGAGGATCTCGCCCATCTTGGAGACGCCCTCGCCGTACATGATGTCGAACTCGACCTGCTTGAAGGGCGGCGCCAGCTTGTTCTTCACCACCTTGACGCGCGTGGTGTTGCCGACGACTTCGTCGCGCTCCTTGATCGYGCCGATGCGGCGGATATCGAGGCGGACGGAGGCGTAGAACTTGAGCGCGTTGCCGCCGGTGGTGGTCTCCGGTGAGCCATACATCACACCGATCTTCATGCGGATCTGGTTGATGAAGATCACCATGGTGTGGGACTTGTTGATGGACGCCGTCAGCTTGCGCAGCGCCTGGCTCATCAACCGCGCCTGGAGGCCCGGCAGCGATTCGCCCATCTCGCCCTCGAGCTCGGCCTTCGGCACCAGCGCCGCGACCGAATCGACCACCAGAACGTCCACCGCACCCGAGCGCACCAGCGTGTCGCAGATCTCAAGCGCCTGCTCGCCGGTGTCAGGCTGCGAGATCAGCAGCTCGTCGATGTTGACCCCGAGCTTCCTCGCATAGACCGGGTCGAGCGCGTGCTCGGCGTCGATGAAGGCGCAGATGCCGCCCTTCTTCTGCGCTTCGGCCACCGTGTGCAGCGCCAGCGTGGTCTTGCCCGAGGATTCCGGCCCGTAGATTTCCACGACGCGCCCCTTCGGCAGGCCGCCGATCCCGAGCGCAATGTCGAGCCCGAGGGAACCGGAGGACACCGCCTCGACGTCCATCGACCGGTCGTTCTTGCCCAGCTTCATCACCGAACCCTTGCCGAACTGGCGCTCGATCTGGGAGAGCGCGGCGGCCAGAGCTTTACTCTTGTCCATGGAAGATCCTTCGACGATACGCAGGGCAGTTGCGGACATTGGGTCGTGCTCCTTATGGCGAGGATTCGCTAGGGGGACAAACGATTGGCGAGGCGGGCCGGCGATAAAAGCAATGTACCCCATTTGTTCCAAGTTCGCAATATGTTCTTTTGCGGATTTTGGCGCTGGCCTGCTTTAACCCCTAGTGGCCTAAGTTGAATTTCGAAGTGGCCTATTTTGTTCGCGAACTGCCACAACCTGTTCATGCGTGTTTAGGATTAACTCGTTGTGGGTGTAGCGAATAAAGGCCGGGGCGTTCCGCCAAGAGAACACCTTGGGGAACAATCGGCTTGACGGCGCGTTTGCTCGCGCCTCCAGCCGAAAGGTGCCCCCCCGACTGCTGGTGGAAAACCCGCCAGACGGGTTGGCGGCCCCCTCTTGGGGCCGTTTAAAATTCAAGAACAAAGGCCGCCTCAGTTGGCGGCCTCTTTCATTTGGGCTTCCCTAGCCTGGGAAGATCGTCGAACGGCAGAAGCAGATTGGCGTCGTTCAACTTCGGATAAGGCGATATCCATCCTCTCCCAAAAATCGTGCTGTCCTTGGACAGGCGCATCATCGCCCTCACGCCTAATTCAGGTCCAGGCCAATCCTTGGGACAGATCAAGGTATTCAATCCCAAAGAACATGTAGCGAACCTTGCAAGGAATGGAACAAGAGCATTTAATGGGTTCCATTCATCG
>NZ_JBFUES010000982.1:0-2717 GCF_056403875.1 Bradyrhizobium sp. P2_E8 | reverse complement strand
CGTCGACGGCGCGGCGAACGCCAAGGCCGACATGCTGGCGCGGATCAGCCACGAGATCCGCACGCCGCTCAACGCCATCATCGGCTTTGCCGAGGTGATGATCTCCGAACGCTTCGGCGCGCTCGGCAACGAGCGCTACGGCGAATACATGAAGGACATCCGCGCCTCCGGCGAGCGCGTCATCGCGATCATCGACGACCTCTCGGAGCTGTCGCGGATCGAGACCGGCAAGCTCGACCTCGACTTCGCCAACCTCAACCTCAACGATCTGGTCGAGGCCTGCGTCGTCGTGATGCAGCCGCAGGCCAACCGCGAGCGCATCATCATCCGCACCTCGCTCGCCCATGCGCTGCCGCAGGTGACGGTGGACGCGCGCGCGATGCGGCAGATCACCATGAACCTGATCTCGAACTCGATCCGGCTTGCCAGCGCCGGCGGCCAGGTCATCGTCTCGACCGCGCTCACCGATCGCGGCGAGATCGCCCTTCGCATCCGCGACACCGGCCATGGCCTGTCCGAGCGCGAGGTCGCGGCCGCGATGGAGCCGTTCCGCACCCCGCCGCCGGGCGATGCCGCGGACAATTCGGCGCTGAGCCTGTCGCTGACCAAGGCGCTGGTCGAAGCCAACCGCGCCCGCTTCAACATCAAGAGCGCAGGCCAGGGCACTCTGATCGAAGTGGTGTTCGCACCCGCGCTGGCGCGGGCTTGAGGGCGGCGGGACGAGTTCGGCCTTCATGGTTCGAGACGCGCCGTAAGGCGGCGCTCCTCACCATGAGGATTTAAAATCCCACCGCGGAACAAGACCTCATCCTGAGGAGCCCGCCAAAGCGGGCGTCTCGAAGGATGGGCCGCAAAGACGCTGCTCCTCAGCCTCCTCGCGAAAACGCACGCAACCTCACGCCGCGCGGACGGTGTCCAAGAACCTGCTGACCTCGAGCTTGAGGTTGGTCTGGCCCGCGATCGCGTTGATCAGCTCGACCACGTCGCCGATGCGCGCGGCCGCGCGCGACAATTCGCTGACGCGAGCGGGCACCTAAGACTACGTGTATTGTGACACAATGCACGCAGGAGTGCACGGCAGGGATCAGGGACATCTGCGCGCCGTGGGTTCGCCGAACCAGCGCGACGTGGCCTGGGCTGCTTCGTCGTCATCAGTTGCGCCGTCGCTGGCCCACGCGACAAAGCCGTCGGGGCGCACCAACACAGCGCTCAAGCCCAGCCGATCCCTGGGCTGACTTGCAAAATAGGCGATCCGATCACCCCAGCGGCTTGCAATTGCTCGAAGCGATGCGCGCGCGTCGAAGTCCAGCAATACGCCTTTCCCCGGCCTGAGGCGCCCTGCGATCGTCGCACCGTCCGAGAGTTCAAAATCGGGAACACTCCGTCCCACGAGCGGATGGCTGCCGCCAAGATCGTAACGGAGCGAGACACCGCGGACGCATTCCGCGACATAAGTCGCGCCGTCCCGCGTCGCGATGAGATCGCGCATGATGGCCTGGAGCGCGCGGACACTCGGCGTCGGCCGCATGATCGCGACCTGCGCGCGCGACCAGTCGAGGATATGCGCGCCGACGGGATGCCGCTCATGCGAATAAGTCTCAAGCAGATTTGCCGGCGCGTGGCCGCGGATCGTGGCAGCCAGCTTCCAGCCCAGGTTCATCGCATCGCCAAGACCAAGATTGAGACCCTGGCCGCCCAGCGGCGAATGGGTGTGGGCGGCATCGCCCGCGAGCAGCACGCGCCCCTTGCGATAGGTTGTGGCCTGACGAGCCCGGTCCGTCCAGGTGGCGGCCAGGTGGAGCGCGGTGATGGTGACATCAGTGCAGGCAACACGTCGCAGGACGCTCTGCACATGGTCTATTGTCATCGGCGCAGTGCGGTGGAACGCGCCGCCGTCGAAATCGACCATCGCGATCGTGCTTGGCTGCGCATAGGTGTACACGCCCGTCGGCGTGTAGTTGCGGCCGGGGCTGRGTTTCTCCGGATCGGCCAGCTCGACCTCGATGGAATAGCCGGTGAATTCGGGGTCGGTGCCGACGAAGTCGAAGCCGCTCTTCTTGCGCACCGTGCTGCGGCCGCCGTCGCAGCCGACGAGCCAGCGCCCCCGAAACGTCTCGCCGGCCGCTTGCACGGTCACGTCGTCGTCTGAAGCGTCAATGGCGATGACGCCAAAACCGCGCCGGAGCTCGACGCCCATACTGTTTGCACGCGCGGCCAAGACCGTTTCGAGCGTTTCCATATCGACGGCGACGCTGGCATCGGCCGGCGTCGGCAGGCGCCAGGGCCATCGCGCGGCATCGACGTCGTCGTGATAGAACTGGATGCCGGCGAAATGACCTGCGGGCCGTCGCGCCTGCTGCATCCAGTGTGCAGCACTCCTGATCGCGCCTGACTTCGTGCGCTGCGCGGCGACGATCTCGTCCAGCAAGCCACGCCGGTGAAAGGCCTCGGTTGTCGGGGTCGAAAGGCCGCGCAGGCCGAACGGCAGTCGCTTCAGCGCAGAGTGCGGATCCTGCGCTTGCTCCAGCACCAGCACCGAGAGGCCGGCAAGCCGCAGCTCGCACGCGAGAAACAGGCCGACGGGGCCGGCACCGGCGATGATGACGTCGTAGATATCAGTGGATTGGGTTTGCATGAGACGCTCCTGTGGTCGATGTTCGACCGGAGCGTTCCCAGCGCGGCGAGGATCACACGGACGAACGGTTGAGCGCCTGCGT
>NZ_JBFUES010000981.1:0-2718 GCF_056403875.1 Bradyrhizobium sp. P2_E8 | reverse complement strand
CCACATAGCCGACCAGTCCCACGATGATCATCAGCGCCAGCGTCCGGTTCAGCCAGGGCGGAAGCTGGTCGATCGAGGCCGCCGCCTCCGGATGGTAGGAGATGCCGAGCCCCAGCACGGCGGCATTGCCGAGCCAGAAGGTCAGGCCGGCGAGGAAGCAGATCTTTGCGACGTCGATCGCGTTCAGCCCATAGGCCGAATAGATGCGGTAGCGCACCGCGCCGCCGGTGAAGACGCTGGCGCCGACATTATGGCCGATCGAATAGCTGGTGAAGGCGGCGAGCGCATTGATGCGGTAAGGCACATGGGCGTGGCCGATCGCGCGCACGGCGAACAGGTCGTAGAAGGTCAGGGTGAAATAGCCCGCGGCCACGAACAGCGCCGCCATCGCAATCTGGCTCGGCTCGGTGCTCTTGATCGCCTCGATCACCTCGTTGAAGTCGATGCCGCGCAGCATGTGGTACAGCACATAGCAAGCGATGCCGATGACCGCGACGCTGATCACAACTCCAAGCTTATGCAGGATTTGCTTCTGCCGCAGCAACGTCGTCGCCCTGCGTATGGCTTCCAGCATCTAGACCTCGAACAACGCTTCAGCGGCCAGGACGGCCGGCGAACAGACGGACGACGTACAGGCACTCAACGAACCCTCGCCGCCGGCTCCGGCATCGCGCGTGCCCCCTGCCCCTCCACTAGCGCGTTTTGCGGCGGAGTGGAATTCGTCAATTCGAACAAAATCACGTGCCTTCAATATTTTAGGCAGGGTTGCGGGCTCCGGATGCACGGTTTGGCGCTTTCGGCGGCAAGGCTGACGCGAATCTCCATGGCAATCCTGCGCAGGCGCCATGAAGTTTTGATGATTTCGGCCGCACAATGTTCCGTCACGTTTTAAGCCGACGTCAATCTATGGACCGCGCCCGGCTGTTGAAAGAGGGGCGACGGGGTCGTTCTGGACGGATTTCCCGATGCATCGGACGGGTGCAGCGCAGCGGCAGCTTAAGGGGCGGTCAGATAGCCGCGCTGATAGGCGCTGGCCTGGTCGTCGAAAATCGCCATGGCCGTCGTCATCCGGCGGAAGCCGAGACGCTCATAAAAGCCCTCTTTGCCAGGCACCGCGTAGAGGATGATTTTGCGATGTCCGCGGCATCGCGCCAGCAGCCGCTCGATGATCTCGCGGCCGAGGCCTTGCCCCTGACGGTCCGGGTGCACCGCGACGTCACAGAGATAGGCGCAGTCGCGGCCGTCCGCCAGCGCCCGGCCGGCGCCCACCAGCCGGCCCTGGTCATAAGCGAAGGCACAGAACATGCTGTTGCCGAACACGAGCGCGAGATCGGCTGGTGTCTTGTTGCCGAGCGGAGCGATGCGGTAGAGCGCGGAAAGCTCGTTCCAGTCGATTGCCGCCAGACCTTCGTTCCAGACAACCGACATCTGCGTGCCTCCCCGGATCAATGCCGCGCCGCGGTGACGGCCGCGACGATCTCGTCGGTGCCGGGAAAATGGCCCTTGCTGCGGCTGGCGACAATCTTGTCGCCGAGTTTGACCTGAAAGATGCCGCCCTTGCCGGCCACGAGATCCGCCTCCAGCGCCAGTTGCCGGCGCAGCGCCGCGGCAACTTCCTTCGCACGCTTCTCGTAGCCGCAGGGACGGCAATAAGTGATCGTCACATCCGACATCGCATCCCTCCTCACGCGGCGAGCTGCGGACGCACCGCCTCGATGCCGGCGATCCAGCCGGCCACCGATCGGCCGATTGCGTCAGCGTGGTCCTCCTGCAGATAATGCAATCCCGCGCCGAGCCGGATCAACGCGCAATGCCTAAGCGAGGCCGCAAACCGCCCGGCAAATTCCGGCGAGACGAGCGCGCCCGGTTCGCCCGTGAACAGCAGTTTCGGATAGGAAGATGCGGCCAGCGCCGCGTGGGCGGATTGGAGCGCCTCATAGACATCGGCAGGCTCTCCCGCGATCGGCAGTTCGCGGGGAAACGCGAGAACGGGGCGACGGCTCTCGGGCGTCGGGAACGGCGCACGATAGGGCGCCATCTCTTCGTCGCTGAGCTTGCGGACGATTCCGCCGGGCAGAACGCGCTCGACGAACGCATTCGCCTCGAGGATCATGGCCTCACCCTCGCCAGGCGTCCTGAACTTGCGAAAGACCGCTCTCGCCGCCTCGGCATGGTCTTGCTCCTCCGCGACCTCGGTATGGTGGAAATCCTGCCAGGTCGGCATCGGGCGGATGAATTCCATGAAGGCTAATCCGCGCATGAAATCCGGCCGGCGCGCGGCGAGATGAAATGCGAGCGCGGTACCCCAGTCCTGCGCGACGAGATAGGCCGATGTGATGCCGCGCTGTTCGATGAACGCATCGAGATAGCGGACATGGTCGAAGAAGCGGTAAGCGATGTCGGGCTTGCCGGATTGGCCGAGGCCGATGAGATCGGGCGCAATGCAATGCGCGACCGGTGACACCAACGGCAGGATGTTGCGCCAGATGTGCGACGAGGTTGGGTTGCCGTGCAGAAACAGCACGACCGGCGCATCCTGCGCACCCGTCTCGCGATAAGCCATGCTGCTTCCCAGCACGGGCGCGTTGCGAATCTCGATCTCGATCGGCTTGCTCATGTCGGCTCCCTGAACACGGTTTGAAATGCGATGGTCTTGAAACGTTCGAGCGCTTTCGGATTGCGATCGACCTTCATCCGCAGGATCGCCCCCTGCCAGGA
>NZ_JBFUES010000980.1:0-2719 GCF_056403875.1 Bradyrhizobium sp. P2_E8 | reverse complement strand
GTGCAGCTTTGCTCGCTCTTCTTGTTGCGGCGGAGGAAGCCGGCAACTGGGGCGTCTTCCTGCGATTTGTCTATCAGGTCCCCTACGGCGCAAACGATCCGCTCTACAACAAGGACATCGGCTTCTACCTCTTCTCGCTGCCCGCCTATATCATCATCAGGAACTGGATGATGCTCGCGCTCGTTCTGGGCGGGCTGTTCGCCGCGGCCGTCTACTGGGTGCATGGCGACATCGAATACGACGTTCACCACCGGTCAATATCGCCGGCGGCGATCGCTCACGGTTCCGCTCTGCTTGGTTTCGTCTTCGCCGTAAAAGCCTGGTCCTATGTTCTCGACCGCTATCTGCTGCTCTATGGCGACAATAGCGTCGTCGTCGGCGCAAGTTACACCGACGTGCATGTGGGCCTGCCGGCGTTGTGGCTGATGATCGGAATTTCGATCATCGCGGCTCTTGCCGCCTGGGCGAACATCCGGGTTCGCACCTATCGGCTTCCGGCCGTGGCGATCGTGCTCGTCGGCGTCGGCATGTTCGTGCTGTCCGGCGTCGTTCCGGGGCTCTTCCGGCAGTTCTTCGTCAAGCCGAGCGAGCTGGAGCTGGAGAGGCCCTATATCGAACACAACATCGCGCTCACCCGGCAGGCATACAATCTCGATCAGATTGCAGCCAAGCCGTTTGCCGCCGAGCAGAAGCTTACCCCCGAGGTGCTCGAAGCCAACAAGGCGACCATTGAAAATATTAGGCTGTGGGACTGGCTGCCGCTGTCGGATACCTACGCGCAACTGCAGGAAATCCGCACCTACTACAAATTCCATGACCTCGACGTTGATCGCTACTGGCTCGATGGCTCCTACCAGAGCGTGATGCTCTCGGCCCGCGAACTGCGGTCCTCCCTGTTGCCGCCGAACGCCCAGACCTGGGTCAATCGCCACGTGCTGTTCACCCACGGCAATGGCGCGGTGATGAGCCCGGTCACACGCAAGAGTGCCGAAGGACTGCCGCTGTTCTATCTGCGCGATATTCCTCCTGTCGCCGACGTCGGTCCCAGGATCGACGAGCCGCGCATCTACTTCGGCGAGCAGACCGACGACTACGTCATCGTCAAGGGCAGCACGCCGGAGTTCGATTATCCAAAGGGGAAAGAGAACGCCTATGCGGCCTATGGCGGCGCCGGCGGCATTCCGATCGGGGGAATGGCCGCGAGAATGCTGTTTGCTTATTATTTCAACGACCCGAACCTGATTCTTTCAAGCTACATCACGACCGACAGCCGGATCATGATCCGGCGCAATATCCAGACGCGGGTGAGCACGATCGCTCCGTTCCTCAGGCTCGATCATGATCCTTATCTGGTCGTCAGCGGTGGGCGCATGTTCTGGATGCAGGACGCCTATACGACGAACTCCTATTTCCCGTATGCAGAGCCGGCGCAGGGGCTGGATCTCAACTACATTCGCAATTCGGTGAAGGTTGTCGTTGATGCGTATAATGGGACTGTCGACTTCTACCTGGTTGATTCCAGCGACCCGATTGCGGCGACCTACCAGCGCATCTTTCCGAGCCTGTTCAAGCCGTTCACGACGATGCCGCCGGACTTGCGGAAGCACGTTCGCTATCCGGAAGACCTGTTCCTGATTCAGGCCCGGATGTACCAGGCCTACCACATGGAGGCGGCCGACGTTTTCTACAACCGCGAGGATCTCYGGCAATTCCCGCGTCAGCCGGGCGGCGACGGCATCTCGATGATGACCCCCTATTACATCATCATGCGGTTGCCCGGCGAACCGCAGGCCGAATTCTTCCTCATGCTGCCCATGGTGCCGAGCCGCCGCGACAACATGATCGCGTGGCTCGCCGCGCGCTGCGACGCACCCGACTACGGCAAATTGATCGTCTACGAATTCCCCAAGGAGAAGCTCGTCTACGGGCCGTTCCAGATCGAGGCGCGGATCAATCAGAATACGGAGATCTCGCAGCAGCTCACGCTGTGGAATCAGATGGGCTCGCGGGTGATCCGCGGGGCCAATCTGCTCGCGATTCCGATCGAGAACTCGATCCTTTACATATCGCCGCTCTATCTGCGAGCGCAGCAAGGACACCTGCCGGAGCTGAAGCGCGTGATCGCAGCCTATGGTGAGCATGTCGTGATGAAGGAAACGCTCGCCGAGGCATTGGCCGCCCTGTTCACGGAATCCGGTCCGGCGCCGGTCGCCCCGAACAGGATGGAAGAGGCGCCCCTGACAGGCCCGTCGGCAAATCAGTCCAGGGAGGCGCTTGATCGCTACAACCAGGCCGTAGAGCGATTGAAGGCCGGAGATTGGAAAGGGTTCGGCACGCAATTCGATGCCATGCGCGAACTCCTGGAGGACATGAACCGGCGTCCCGTCGACCGATGATGGCTCGGGCTTTCCGCATCCTTGGCCGAGGCAACTATGTGCGCGGACGCGTGCCTCAAGGGTGTGTGCCGTTAGGAATTACCGCTCAATTTCGATAGTATGAGATTTCTCTGAGCCCGTCGGGCTTCTACACTTGGAGATTGATTGCCTGTGGCACTAGCCATCAACATCCGCGCCGACAACAGTTCTGCAACCGAGATCGAACGGCTGTGGGACCAGGTTGCTGCCTTTGAGGTCGAGCCGTCGATGCGCACCCTCGGCTACCGACCGCATTTTACTTTTGCGATCTACGATTCCCCTTCGATCAGCGAGAAGACTGCATG
>NZ_JBFUES010000979.1:0-2722 GCF_056403875.1 Bradyrhizobium sp. P2_E8 | reverse complement strand
ACCCGGATTACGCTTACGCTCCATCCGGGCTACGAACGCGACCGCCCCCTACCTCAACCCGAACCACAAGGTCGCAATCCCGAGGAAGGAGAAGAACCCGACCACATCGGTCACCGTCGTCACGAACGTCCCCGACGCCACCGCCGGATCGGCCCGGACACGTTCGAGCGCCATCGGGATCAGGATGCCGCCGAGCGCGCCGGCGACGAGGTTGCAGATGATCGCAAGCCCGATGACGATGCCGAGGCCCGGGATCTTGAACCAGGCCACCGCGGCGATGCCCGTGATCACGGCGAAGGCGAGCCCGTTGACGAGGCCGACCAGGCCTTCGCGCATCACCACGCGCCAGGCATTGGAGGAGCCGAGCTCGCGGGTCGCGAGCGCGCGCACCGCGACCGTCATGGTCTGGGTCGCGGCGTTGCCGCCCTGGCTCGCCACGATCGGCGCGAGCACCGCGAGCGCGACCATTTTCTCCAGCTGGCCCTCGAACAGGCCGAGCACGGAGGACGCCAGGAAGGCGGTGGCGAGGTTGACCAGCAGCCAGTTGAACCGGGCGCGCGCAATGGTGAACACGGTGTCGGAGAGTTCTTCGTCGCTGGTGACGCCGCCGAGCGCCTTGAGGTCCTCGGCCGCCTCTTCCTCGATGACGTCGACGACGTCGTCCACGGTGATGACACCGACCAGGCGGTCCTGGGTGTCGAGCACGGGCGCTGCGACGAGGTTGTACTTGCCGAACATCCGCGCCACCTCCTCCTGGTCCTCCAGGACGGAGACGCGGCGGCGATCCTCGTCGGTCAGCTCCGCAAGCGCCACCGGACGGCGGGCGCGAAGCAGGACGTCGAGCGAGACCGCGCCCTGCCAGTGCTGGTCCTTGTCGACGACATAGATCTCGTAGAAGCGGTCGGGCAGATCCGGCGTCTCGCGCATGTAGTCGATCGCCTGCCCCACGGTGAAATCCTGGGGCACGGCGATGAACTCGGTCTGCATCCGGCGGCCGGCGGAATTTTCCGGATACAGCAGGCTGCGCTCGAGCGCGACGCGCTCGCGCAAGGGCAGCTTCTCGAGGATCTCCTCCTGCTCGTCCTCGTCGAGCGTCTCCAGGAGCTCGACCGCGTCGTCGGATTCGAGTTCGCGGACACCTTCCGCGACCGTCTCCGGCGGCAGCTCATCGAGGATCTCCTCGCGGACGCTCTCGTCGACTTCGTTCAGCGCCGAAAAGTCGAAGTCGCGGCCCGTGAGCTCGACCAGGCGGACGCGGTCGTCGGGCTCCAATGCGCCGATCAGGTCGCCGAGATCGGCCTCGTGCAGCTCGGCAACGCAGGCGCGCAGCGCCGCACTGTCGCCGGCCTCGATCGCACGGGCAATCTCCTCGACGAATTCGTGACGAATTTCGCCGTCTTCATTGCGCATCGGCACGTGGTCGAGTACCGAGGCCTCGGCGGATGGGGCACCGTCCATATGTTCGTCCATGGCGCGCCTCGCCGTTTGACAGGTTGGAACGAGTGGTATGAGCTGATGGTTCAGGCAATACCCACAAGGCAACTCCGAGCGCAATGGCAAAGATGCTTCGACTGAGCTGGACATCGATGTCGGCGGGCGCGGTGCTCGCGGCCCTCGCCGGCGTCGCCTCGACTGAGGCCGCCGAGTGCCCGCGCAAGGATGCGCTCGGCACCTCGCGCATTCTGAGCGTCGACGCCAGGACCACGCCGCGCGTGGGCTTGAAGAGCTTTCCGCAGACGCTGCCGCTTGCCGATCGCGAGGTCGTGCTGACCTTCGACGACGGCCCGCATCCGCCGACGACGTCGAAGGTGCTGGCGGCGCTGGCGCAGGAATGCGCGCGCGCGACCTTCTTCCTGATCGGCCAACACGCCTCCGAACACCCTGACATGGTCAAGCGCATCGCGCGCGAGGGCCACACCGTCGGCCACCACACCTGGTCGCACCCGTTCATGGCGCGGATCCCGTTCGACAAGGCCACGGCCGAGATCGACCGCGGCATCGCCGCCGACGAGATGGCGCTGCACGGGACCTCGACCACGACGCCCTCGACGCCGTTCTTCCGCTTCCCCTATTTCGAGGCGACGCAAGCCGAACTCGACCTGCTCCAGTCGCGCGGCATCGTCGTGTTCGGGGCCGATCTCTGGGCCAGCGACTGGGAGGAGATAACGCCGGAGCAGGAACTGAAGCTGGTCACCGAGCGCCTCGCCGCCGCCGGCAAGGGTATCATCCTCTTCCACGATCCCAAGGCGCGCACGGCTGCGATCATGCCGGCCTTCCTGCGGTATCTGAAGGAGAACGGCTATCGGGTGGTTCACATCGTCCCGGCGGGCGCAACGCAGAAGAATGCCGACACGCGCTGATGCCGGAATGTCACGCCAGTGCAAAATGGGGTGATTTGGGCCCTATTAACAGTCTGTTCATGATACGCCATGCAAGTATTGAGGCGGGCGCGTCATGGGAAAAGTTCTGGTGCCTGAACCGTTTCCTGATGTCTCCGACCTACTATGGCGGCAATCGCGTATGAGGGCAGACGGGATTCATGATCGGAAGTAGCGTTGTTGTTCGAACGCGATYTTGGATCGTCCTCTGTTTGGGCTTGCTGACCGTTGGCACACCGGCGGCCTTTGCAGCCGACTGCCCCGGCCACCCGGATGCGCTCGGGACCTCCCGCACCCTCGTGGTCGATCCGCACGAGCATCCGCGCATCGGCACGATGCAGTAC
>NZ_JBFUES010000978.1:0-2723 GCF_056403875.1 Bradyrhizobium sp. P2_E8 | reverse complement strand
GTGCACGACTTCATCAAGCGCACCTCGATCCTGAAATGCGGTCCGGATCAGCTGCGTGCGCTGGGACCTGCCGCGATGACGCTTGGCAAGGCGGAAGGGCTGGACGCCCATTCGCGCTCGATTGGATTGCGCCTCAATCTGTCATGACAAAGCCGCCCGAACAGGACGACTCCAACAATCGCATCGTCGCGGTCACCCTCGACGAGGAATCGATCGGCCGTTCGGGGCCCGATATCGAGCATGAGCGCGCGATCGCGATCTACGACCTGATCGAGCAGAACCTGTTCGCGCCGGAGGCCGCCGACGGGAACGGGCCGTTCACGCTGCATATCGGCATCACCGGCAACCGCCTGATGTTCGACATCCGCCGCGAGGACGGCACGCCCGTGGTCGTGCATCTGTTGTCGCTGGGGCCGTTCCGCGGGATCGTGAAGGATTACTTCATGATCTGCGACAGCTATTACCAGGCGATCCGCACCGCGACCCCGGACAAGATCGAGGCCATCGACATGGGCCGCCGCGGCATCCATGACGAGGGATCGCGCACGCTCCAGGAGCGGCTGAAGGGCAAGGTGCGGGTCGACTTCGAGACCTCGCGCCGGCTGTTCACGCTCATTACCGTCCTGCACTGGAAGGGTTAGGGCATGGTCCGGAAAAGTGTGCAGCGGTTTTCCGACAAGGCCATGCCCTCTTTCAAAAGAGGCTAGGTGCGATGGCGGGTCCGCCACGCGCACGCGATCCGCAATCGGTGCTGTTCGCCTGTGCGATGAACAGCGTGCGCTCGCCGATGGCCGAGAGCCTGCTTCGGCACATGTTTCCGCAGGGCCTCTACGTCAAGTCGGCCGGCGCCAGAAAGGGCGAGCTTGATCCGTTCGCGGTGTCTGTGATGGCCGAGCTCGGCCAGGACATCTCCGTCCACAAGCCGCAGACCTTCGAGGAGCTGGAGGACTGGGAGGGGCTGAATTTCGACCTCATCATCACGCTGTCGCCGGAGGCGCACCACAAGGCGCTGGAGCTGACCCGCACGCTCGCCGCCGACGTCGAATACTGGCCGACCCAGGACCCCACCACCATGGAAGGCAGCCGCGACCAGAAGCTCGCCGCCTACCGCGACGTCTGCGACCAGCTCCTGATGCGCATCCGCCGGCGGTTTGCGAAGGTGGGCGCGGCGAGCGGATAGCGACGCGCGCCGTAACACCCGCGTCACAGACCGCGGGCACACGCATCGGAAGCCCGTCGAATCAGCAAAGTCCGGGTTCCCGGGTTGTGAAATCAGCCCCCTTCCGATAGGTTCCGCGCGCAATTCACCCCCTGCTTCATCCCCCAAATCACCTGATGCTCGGTCGCCCCAAATTCGTTCTTGCCTCCGGTTCGCCGCGACGCCTGTCGCTGCTCAACCAGGCCGGCATCGAGCCGGACGCGCTCCGGCCGGCCGACGTCGACGAGACGCCGAAGCGGGGCGAGCTGCCGCGCGCCTGCGCCAATCGCCTCGCGCGGGCCAAGGCGGATGCGGCGCTGAAATCGGTGCAACTCGACGACGAATTGCGCGGCGCCTTCATCCTCTCCGCCGACACGGTGGTGGCGGTCGGCCGCCGCATCCTGCCCAAGGCCAACCTAGTGGACGAGGCGGCGCAGTGCCTGCGGCTGCTCTCGGGCCGCAATCACCGCGTCTACACCGCGATCTGCCTCGTCACGCCGCGCGAGGCCTTCCGCCAGCGCCTGGTCGAGACCCGCGTCCGCTTCAAGCGCCTGTCGGAGGACGACATCCAGGCCTATATCGGCTCCGGCGAATGGCGCGGCAAAGCCGGCGGCTACGCCGTGCAGGGCATCGCCGGCTCCTTCGTGGTGAAGATGGTGGGGTCCTACAGCAACGTCGTCGGCCTGCCGCTCTACGAGACCACGACGCTGCTCGGCGGCGAAGGCTTTCCGATCCGCTTCGGCTGGCTCAACGCCACCGCCGTGTGAACGCGAATGCCGGCTCGGGCGGGCCTGAACAAAAATCTCGAAAACAACCCCATGCACAGTAGAATTGGCCCGCGGGACCCGGGCCGCGACGCCTGCGCGTCCGCCCGCAGAACCCCTTGACCGACAGGCTCCTAGACTCACTCACCCCGGGTAAGCTGCCGACATCATGGACGACCACGTCAAAAAGCCCGCTGGGCCGCTCAAAACCTGCCCGATCTGCGGCAAGCCTGCCGTGCAGGCCACCCACCCGTTCTGCTCCTCGCGCTGCCGCGACGTCGACCTGAACCGGTGGCTGAAAGGCTCCTACGTCATCCCCGGCCGCGACGACGAAGCGGACGGCGAAGAATAGCAAAGTAATATCAATAATTTATAGGGGCGGCCGATGCGCCCCGCGCCAGCCGCAGCAAGCCCGCCCCACCTTGTACACAGCCGGGCCACGCCCGTCGCAGCCACTTGGCAAAGCCGGGTGGACAGGCCGCCTTCAGCCCACTATAAACCGCCCGCTCGATGGGCCTTGCGCCCTCTCGTCGGGTACGCCCAGGTAGCTCAGTTGGTAGAGCATGCGACTGAAAATCGCAGTGTCGGTGGTTCGATTCCGCCCCTGGGCACCATTCCAGCCGCCAGACGGCCCTTTCCGGAAGATCGCGCGAAAGCATCGCGCAAATCCTCGCATCCGTCGCAAAATGAGCGGCTAGCCGTTTTGAGCTGTCGGTCCTGAACGCGAGAACCGACCCATCGCCGACCGCGCGTTCGACGAT
>NZ_JBFUES010000977.1:0-2730 GCF_056403875.1 Bradyrhizobium sp. P2_E8 | reverse complement strand
ATGGTGAGGAGCGCGGAACGCGCGTCTCGAACCATGAAGGCCAGATCTCGCCCGGGGCCATCCTTCGAGACGCGGCCTAAGGCCGCTCCTCAGGATGAGGACTTGAGCTCGCGGCCCCCGTAGCAGGCCTGAACCACCCCGAGATTGTTCGCGACCAACGAGATGTGCTTCAATGGCATTGCGTTCAATGGGCTGGCTGGATTTGTCATGAGATCGATGCTTGCGGCAACACTGATGTTTGCGGCTGCCACAGGCGCGAACGCCCAGATGACGACGCCGCAGATCCCCGGCACCAAGCCGAAGACGGTCCAGACCGTTCCGATCCGCCCGCCCGCGCTTCAGACGCCGTCGGAAACGGCCGATGCCATGGCGCAGGCGGAACGCCTGTCGCTCCAGTCCGACCTCGCCTGGGTCGGCCAATATAACGGCGCCATCACCGGCGACGTCAGCGAGCGCATGGTCAATGCCATCAAGGAGTACCAGAAGAACAAGGGCGGCAAGCCGACCGGTGTGCTCAATCCGCAGGAGCGCGCCGCGCTTGCCGAGACTGCGCGGCGGAAACAGGACAGTGTCGGCTGGAAGATCGTGATGGAGCCGACCAGCGGCGCCCGGCTCGGTATTCCCGGCAAGCTGGTGCCGCAGCAGGCGACCGACGCCAACGGCTCGAAATGGACCTCGCCGACCGGAACGGTGCAGGTGCTGCTCAGCCGGCGCAAGGAGGCGAACCCGACCACCGCAAAGCTCGCGGACGCTGAGAAGAAGGAGCCGGCCGGCCGCAAGATCGACTACACCGTGGTGAAACCCGACTTCTTCGTGCTGTCCGGTCTCCAGGGCCTGAAGAAATTCTACGTGCGCGGCACCTTCAAGGGCGACGAGGTCCGCATCATGACGATCCTCTACGACCAGGCGACCGAGAACACGGTCGAGCCGGTCGTGATCGCGATGTCGAGCGCGTTCAATGCGTTTCCATCGGGACCGCAAGCCGGACCGGCACCGCGCAAGACCGTCGAATACGGCACCGGCATCGTCGTCAGCGACGACGGCGCGATCCTCGCCGACCGTCTCGTCACCGACAGCTGTCTTGCGATCACCATCGCCGGCTACGGCAGCGCCGATCGTCTCGCCGAGGACAAGGAGCACGATCTCGCGCTCTTGCACATCTACGGCGCACGTGGCCTGAAGCCGCTCAGCCTCGCTGGCGGCGGGGCGAAGACGAATGTCGACGTCATCGGCATCGCCGATCCGCAAAGCCAGGGCGGCGCGGCCGGGGTCTCGAGTGTCAAGGGCGCGCTGGCGCCCGTCACGAGCAGCGATTCCGCAATGTCGCCGCCACCGGCGGTCGGATTTTCCGGTAGCCCCGCGATCGACGCCGACGGCAAATTCGCCGGCATCGCGCTGCTGAAGCCGGCGATGGTGGCGGGACCCGCGACGTCGGTGCCGGCATCGCAGGCCGTGATGGTCTCAGCGGAGACGGTGCGCGATTTCCTGAAGGCCAACGACGTCACGGCGAACGGCACGACAACGGATGCGAAGGCGGCCGTCGTCCGTGTCATCTGCGTGCGGAAGTAGCCAGGCGACCATCACAATCTCTCGTGTCCATCGGCGCACATCGCACGTACGACTACGGGTCCAGTAATGGTACGGATTAGCTGGCATTCCCGATTCCGCCATCATTGTTACCGTTGATTCGGACTTCCGCGATCCCTTTGGATCGGGCCGGCACGTCCTGAGCGAGAAGAGCTCAGCATCCAGAAGCGATGCACGTTCGCGTGGCGTATTCCTGACCCAGGCACTCCAAAGGATTTTTCTTCCATGCACACGATCGTACTGGCCACCCAAAAGGGTGGCAGCGGCAAGAGCACGCTTGCCATCGGCCTCGCGCTGGCGGCCAAGCAGGCCGGCTTCACCGTCCGCCTGATCGAGACCGACCCGCAGGGCACGCTGTCCAACTGGCTGCGCCGTCGCACCACCGAGGATCTCGTGGTCGAACCGATCTATCACGCCGCCGACATCGGGCCTCGCCTGAACATGCTGGCTGACAGCGGCCTGCAGCTTGCGATCGTCGACACCGCGGCCGGCCTCAGCGCCGCGACCACCGCTGCGATCCGTCATTCTGATCTCTGCCTGATCCCGGCCCGCCCGAGTGTCGCCGACATCGAGGCGACCGCCTCGACGCTCAGCGTCGCGCGCGCCTGGAAGCGGCCCTACAGCTTCGTGCTGAACCAGACGCCGATCCGCGGCCAGCGCATCGACAATGCCGCCAACACGCTCGCCGAGGAAGCTGCGCTCGATCTCGCCGAGGTGCTCGCGCGTCCGCTGGTCGCGATGCGCAACGACCACCAGGATTCACTCGCCAACGGCCTCGCCGTCAGCGAATTCGCGCCGAACGGCAAGTCGGCGGACGAGATCCGCGGCCTCTGGCAGTGGATCGAGACCCGGCTCGAGCTCAGCGCCACGACCAATGTCCTGCTCGACCAGGTCATCTCGGCCACGGACGGCATGCTGCATGCCGCCACCGAGCTTGCGGCGGACGAGACCACGACACTGGCGTCCTGAGCGGGGCGATCGCTCAGGCGGCAGCCGGCCCTTCACCATCCGGAAGGCTCCAGCGACGAAGCAATCCGGCCACCAGCCCGGCCGGATTGCTTCGCTTCGCGTTTTTGGGTGACTCCGTCCACCCGTCATTGCGAGCGCAGCGAAGCAATCCAGAATCCCTCCGCGGTGACAGTC
>NZ_JBFUES010000976.1:0-2737 GCF_056403875.1 Bradyrhizobium sp. P2_E8 | reverse complement strand
CTTCGGCACGGGATATGCACCGTTCCGCGGCGGTCCACTGAACTATGCGCGCTCCCGCGGCGTGGATAATGTCGTGTCCACCTTGCGTGAACTCGCCGAACGATTCGGCGGACGTTTCGCGCCTGACGCGGGCTGGGACAATTTCAAGTGAGCAATCTCAAGTGAGAGAGGCATGAACGAACAGGCGAATACCGGGCCGAGCGGCGATCTCTGCATCCGCACGCTGGCGATGCCCGCCGACACCAACGCGAACGGCGACATTTTCGGCGGCTGGCTGCTCAGCCAGATGGACGTCGGCGGCGGCGTGTTCGCCTCGAAGGTCGCGAAGTCGCGCACCGTGACGGTTGCGATCGAGGCGATGAACTTTCGCAAAGCCGTCTATGTCGGCGATCTCGTCTCGGTCTATGCCAATCTCGTGCGTGTCGGGCGCACCTCGTTGACGGTGCATCTGGAGGCGTGGGCGCTGCGCCGCGGAGAAGAACATCCGTTCCTCGTCACCGATGGCAACTTCACCTACGTCTCGATCGACGAACACGGCCGCCCGCAGGCGGTTCGCCCGACCGACACGGCGATCGCGACGTAATCGCGCGCGGCGTATGACCGCGCGGCGCTTCATCCGCGATCGTCGCGTCTTCGCCAAGAACAAGTCATAAAACGGATGAGGTCCCGGCGTACTCAATTGCACGTCGATTCGGGGTGGAAACGGCCTCAAATGCCCAGGAACCTTTGGGCAGAAGTGTCGTTATTTGCCCGCACTTGAGGAATCCACGGGCCATGCCGGACAGCTACATCATCGAAGTCAATTCGCAGACCGCAGGTATCGTCGTTCGTTCTCAAGGAGGCTACTGTTTTTTCGCCTCATCCAACCGCTTCTACCGCCTCGAAGGCCAGTTCTTTCGCAACGCCCGCGAAGCCGAGCGCGCCGCGCGCAAGCTGGTTAACGGCGATGTGGAGGAAGCGGCGTAGTTTCGCCTGTCATTCCGGGGCGCGTAGCGCGAGCCCGGAATCTTTTGCCGAGTTCACAGCTGCCCTCCCTTCTCCCCTTGTGGGAGAAGGTGGCGCGAAGCGCCGGATGAGGGGTTCTATCGGCGAACTCAGCTGTGAGAGGTGTGCTCGCGGAGGCAACCCCTCACCCGTCTCGCCGCTTTGCGGCGAGCCACCCTCTCCCACAGGGGGAGAGGGTAAGAGGTGCCACTACAATTTCGTCGCCGCGCGTGACAGCAGCTTCCAGTCGTCGCTCTGCTTCTGCCAGTTCATCAGGATGTGAAGGTTGGTCGGCACTTTTTTCCCATCGGCCGCCATCTCCTGTTCCGCCACCCAATGGAAGCGCACGATCGCGGTCGGGCCGACGACCTTGATGGTCGGATCCTTGTATTCGATCGACAGGAATTTCGATTTGCCGTCGGTGGCGTTGGTGATGAAGGTCGCCTTGTCCTCCACCTTGCCGCTGGAATGGCTGTAGCTCAGATCGTCCCAGCACAGCGCGCCGAGCGCCTTCGGGTCGGCCGCGATCTGGGCGAGGCGGAAGGCCTCCACCTTCTTCGCCACGGCCTCTTCGTCCGCCGAGGCGGCCAGTGCCGGCGTCGTGAGAGCGAGCGCGGCAAGAGCTGGAACGGCCAGGGTCGAGAGAGCCAGATCGCGTCGATTGATCGTCATCGTTTCCTCCTTTTTGATCTTGAAGAGAGTGTTGCAGCCGCGCGCGGCTTTGTCGAGTGGTCACGGCGTCGTCATGTGCATGCGTCATTGCGCGATCGCAGCCATATTGATACGTGTCGCGCATCGATGCGTCGTGCATTTGGGAAAGTACGGAAATGATCGAGGCCAAGGACAATGCGACGGGCAGGGCATTGCTGTTCGACATCGACGGTACGCTTGCCAACACCGACCCGCTGCACCTGAAGGCTTTCAACGAGGTGCTCGGCCCTCGGGGTCATGTCTTCGATCACGCGCGGTTCTCGAGGGAGCTGCAAGGGTTCGCCAATGTATCGATCGGGGAGCGCTTTCTGCCCGACGAGGCGCCGGAACGGCGCGCCTTGATCCTCGATGAGAAGGAGGAAGTCTTCCGCGCGCTCGTCGCCGGGCAGATCGAGCCGCTGCCGGGCCTGATGGCGCTGCTCGATCGGGCGGACGCGGCCGGCGTTCCCATGGTTGCCGTGACCAACGCGCCGCGTCTCAACGCCGAGCTGCTGCTCTCCGGCCTCGGCATCACGCACCGTTTCAAGGCGCTCGTGATCGGCGACGAGCTGCCGCACGGCAAGCCGCATCCGCTGCCCTATCAGGAAGGGCTGCGCTTCGTCGGCGCGAGGCCGGAAACCTCGGTCGCATTCGAGGACTCCCGCACCGGCGTGCAATCGGCCACGGCGGCCGGCATTCCGACCATCGGGATCCGGACCAGCCTCGGCCATGCTGACCTGATTGCAGCCGGCGCGGTCGCCTCCGCCGGCGCCTTCGATGATCCGGACCTGCTCGCGTCTCTGGCTGCCGCGATGGCGTGGTGAGAGGCCTCGTCCGTTAACCGTGATCGGGGCGCGCATTGACCGATCGCGCGAACCGCCGCACCATGCACCTTCCAGATTTGAGGCCATTGCCGTGACCGGATTGACCCATCGCCAAGCCGAAATCCTCAACATCGCGCGCGCCTCCGGCCGCGTCATGGTCGAGGAGCTCGCGCGCCGGTTCGAGGTCTCGGCGCAGACCATCCGCAAGGATCTCAACGACCTCTGCGAACGGCGCTCGC
>NZ_JBFUES010000975.1:0-2744 GCF_056403875.1 Bradyrhizobium sp. P2_E8 | reverse complement strand
CTCCTCCTCACCCCAACCCTCTCCCCGCAAGCGGGGAGAGGGAGAAGTATCAGTCATGCCGGTGCGCATGCTTCCGCACCTTCGCCTGTTTCCCTTCCGCCGTCGGGATCATCACCACACGCCCGTAGCGCACGCCGCGTTCGGCGATGATGTGATCGGCGAAATGCCTGACCTCATCCGCCGCGCCGCGCAGCGCCGTCATCTCCATGCAATTGTTGTCGTCGAGATGGACGTGCAGCGTCGCCAGCGCGAGGTCGTGATGGCCGTGGAATTCCTGCACCAGGCGCTTTGAGAGATCGCGGGCGGCGTGGTCGTAGACATAGACGAGGCCGGCGACGCAGGGGCCGGTCTGCGCGGTATCCTCTGTCGTCTGTTGCAGCCCGGCGCGCGCGAGGTCGCGGATGATCTCGGAGCGGTTCTGGTAGCCGCGCGCCTCCGCCGCGGTATCGATCTCCGCCAGCAGATCGTCCTCGATCGTGATCGTAATTCGCTGCATCAGGTCCTCTCCGCGGATATCGCTCTTCTTACCTCGCCCCGCTTGCGGGAAGAGGTCGGAATTCAAGCCTAGCTTGAATTCCGGGTGAGGGGGACTCTCCGCGAGTCCGTCTCTTACCGATTACGTGGCGGCAGCCCCGCAACCCAACCCTCTCCCCGTAAGAACGGGGAGAGGGAGTACGCCCTCACAGCCGGGTCGCACGAAGCCGCAGCGCATTGCCGACCACGCTCACCGAGGACAGCGCCATCGCCGCCGCGGCGATGATCGGCGACAGCAGGACGCCGAAGGTCGGATAGAGGATGCCGGCCGCGATCGGAATGCCGGCGGCGTTGTAGATGAAGGCGAAGAACAGGTTCTGGCGGATGTTGCTCATCGTCGCCTGAGACAGTTTTCGCGCGCGCACGATGCCGACCAGGTCGCCTTTGAGCAGGGTGACGCCGGCGCTCTCCATCGCCACGTCGGTGCCGGTGCCCATGGCGRTGCCGACTTCCGCGGCCGCCAGTGCCGGAGCGTCGTTGACGCCGTCGCCGGCCATCGCGACGCTGCGGCCGGCCTTTTGCAGCTTCGTCACCACGGCGCTCTTCTGGTCCGGCAGCACCTCGGCCTCGACCTCGGCGATGCCGAGCCGGCGCGCCACCGCTTGCGCCGTGGTGCGGTTGTCGCCGGTCAGCATGATCACCTTGATGCCCTCGGCGGCGAGGGCCTTCAGCGCCTCGGGCGTCGAGGCCTTGACCGGATCAGCGATCGCGAACAGGCCGGCGAGCCGGCCATCGACGGCCATGTTGATGACCGTTGCGCCATCGCCACGCAGCCGTTCGGCCTCGGTGTCGAGCGTCTTGGTGTCGATCCCGATCGACGACAGATATCGCGCATTGCCGAGCACGATGGTCTTGCCGTCGACCTTGCCGGTCGCGCCCTTGCCTGTCGGCGAATCGAACTGCTCGACCTGGCCGAGTGTGAGCTGCTTCTCCCTGGCCGCGCGCATGATGGCGTCGGCCAGCGGATGTTCGCTGGCGCGCTCGACGCTGGCCGCCCAGCGGAGAATGTCGTCGTCAGCAAAGCCGGAAGCCGGCACGATCGCGACGACCTTGGGCTTGCCCTCGGTCAGCGTGCCGGTCTTGTCGACCACCAGCGTGTCGATCTTCTCCATCCGCTCCAGCGCTTCGGCGTTCTTGATCAGGACGCCAGCCTGCGCGCCGCGGCCGACGCCGACCATGATCGACATCGGGGTCGCGAGCCCGAGCGCACAGGGGCAGGCGATGATCAGCACGCTGACGGCGGCGACCAGGCCGAAGGCCAGCCGCGGCTCCGGCCCGAACCAGGCCCAGGCCGCGAAGGCGGCGAGGGCGACGACGATGACGGCGGGCACGAACCAGCCGGCGACCTGGTCGGCCAGGCGCTGGATCGGTGCGCGCGAGCGCTGCGCATCGGCGACCATCTGCACGATCTGCGACAGCAGCGTGTCCCGCCCGACCTTGTCGGCACGCATGATGAAGCTGCCGGACTGGTTGAGCGTGCCGGCGATGACCTTTGCGCCGGTTTCCTTGGTGACCGGCATGGATTCGCCCGTCACGAGCGACTCGTCGAGCGAGGAGCGTCCCTCCAGGATGACGCCGTCGACCGGCACCTTCTCGCCCGGGCGAACGCGCAAATGCTCGCCGGCATGAAGCGTATCGATCTCGACCTCGTGCTCGCTGCCATCAGGCCCGACGCGGCGCGCGGTCTTTGGCGCGAGCTGCAACAGCGCCTTGATCGCGCCCGACGTCGCATCGCGGGCGCGCAGCTCCAGCACCTGGCCGAGCAGCACCAGCACGGTGATGACGGCAGCCGCCTCGAAATAGATGGCCACCGCGCCGCCATGGCCGCGGAAGGTGTCCGGGAAGATCTGCGGCACGACCGTGCCGATGACGCTGTAGACGTAAGCGACGCCGGTGCCCATCGCGATCAGCGTGAACATGTTGAGGTTGCGCGTCACCAGCGACTGCCAGCCGCGGACGAAGAACGGCCAGCCGGCCCACAGCACCACGGGTGTGGCGAAGACGAGCTGGATCCAGTTCGACAGCGTCGCATCGATCCAGTTGTGCGGGCCCGCGAGATGGCCGCCCATCTCCAGCACCACCGGCGGCAGCGCCAGCGCGCCGCCGATCCAGAATCGCCGTGTCATGTCGGCGAGCTCGGGATTGGGGCCGGTCTCCAGGCTCGCCACTTCCGGCTCCAGCGCCATGCCGCAGATCGGGCAGCTGCCGGG
>NZ_JBFUES010000974.1:0-2746 GCF_056403875.1 Bradyrhizobium sp. P2_E8 | reverse complement strand
GGGTTGGCGAGCTTGGTCGCCAGCACCCTGGCATGGCGGTTGTTGCCGATCGCGCGGCCCACTACCTCTTCGGATCCGCCCTTCGAATAGGCGTCCGCGGTGTCGATGAAATTGATCCCGGCCTCGTGGGCTTTCGCGATGATCCGCTTTGATGCGGCCTCATCGGTCGGTCCGCCGAACATCATGGTGCCCAGACAGATCGGCGAGACTTTCAGGCCAGTGCGGCCGAGCTGGCGGTATTGCATGGGCTGCTTCCTCAACGCTGTCGAAGCCGGCAGCATAGCCATCCCGCGCCGTCATTGCGAGCGCAGCGAAGCAATCCAGAGATGCGTCCGCGGAACGCGTCGGGATTGCTTCCGCCTTCGCTAAAGCTTCGGCGGACAAGTCGCTGCGCTCGCAATGACGAGGTTTCTTGAGCCGCCACTGCCTCCACATCGTCGTCCTGGCGAAGGCCGGGACGCCACGGGAGTTTTGTGGCGGCCGCAGTGGCAACCTAACGCTACGCCGGCCCCTTCAAGATCTTGAACACGCCGTTCGCCATCACGATGCAGCGGCCCTCGACGGTGACTTCGGTGCTCATGAAGATGAGGCTGCGCGTCGAGCGCACCACGCGCGGGCGCGAGATCAGGATGTCGCCGATCTGGCCGGCCTCGACGAAATGGGTGTCGAGCTGCACCGTCGCCATGAACTCCCTGCCGGAGACATAGCGGGCGGTCATGCCGCAGGTGCGGTCGGCGAACGTCATCATCACGCCGCCCTGGACCATGCCGCGGCGGTTGTGATGCTTGTCCTCGGTGGCGAGTGCGAATTCGTAATGGCCGTCGACCTTGCGCTCCCACAAGGGGCCGATCAGATGCATGAAGCCCGTGGTCTCGAGGATGGTCCAGCTCTCCGATTTCAGCCTTGCGGCGGCCTTGTTGGTCATCTCGTCGTCCATTCCTCTGCGGGCCTTTGCGATCTCATTTCATCGGGGGCGGACGTGGTGTAGTCAAGCATGATGAGATCGTTCGACGATGCCACACGGCGGAATATCGCGGCCGCCTGCGCGGCCTTCACGCGGCTGCCGGAAGACGGCGCGGCGCCGGCGCTGAAGCGCGCCGCGGTGGCGGTCGCGCTGACCGCTGCGGGCGAGGGGGATGACACCGCGTTCCTGCTCACGCTGCGCGCATCGCACCTGCGCGCCCATCGCGGCCAATGGGCCCTGCCGGGTGGACGCTGCGATGCCGGCGAGACGCCGGTCGAGGCGGCGCTGCGCGAGCTCGACGAAGAGCTCGGCCTTCGCCTCACCAGCGCGGAGGTGCTCGGCACGCTCGATGATTATCCGACCCGCTCCGGCTATCTGATCACGCCGGTCGTGGTCTGGGCCACCGACGACGCCGCGATCCGTCCGAACCCGGACGAGGTCGCCTCCGTGCATCGCATCGCGCTCGCCACGATCGAGCGCGACGACGCCTTCGACTTCGTCGCGATCCCCGAGAGCGCGCGCCGCGTCATCCGTTTCCATCATCAGGCGAGTCTGATCCACGCGCCGACGGCGGCGCTGATCTACCAGTTCCGCGAGGTGCTGGCGGGGCGGCAGACCCGCGTGACCGAGCTGGAACAGCCGGTGTTCGCCTGGAAGTGACGATGGTAAACGGCGCGTTAACGTGACGGTTACCGGATGCCTGTTAAGAGGGCGGCATGCATCATTCGATTCGAAAGAGCCTTGCGCTGGTTCCATTCGCGCTCGTCCTGCTCGTCCTGCTCGCGCCTGCCGCGCCTGCCGCGCGTGGCGGCGCGTCCGACGCGCTGCCGCCCGCCGTCCGCGATGCCAAAGCCCAGCTCCTGTCGCAGTTTTTTGCGCAAGGCTCGGCATCGCCCGCCGTGCTCGAATATCGCCGCAAGCTCGGGGAGTATCAGGCCGCGCGCGCGGCCTTCGACGAGGAAGCCGGCGCCTATTGGAGCCAGATCTCCGAGAAGCGGAAGACACGCAATGCCAAGCGGCGCAGCGGGCAGCAGATCACACTCGACGATTACGTGCTGGAGCACCCGCCGCTCTATAACGGGCCGAAGCGGCCGGTGAATCCGGAGCCGGAGGAAACGCCGGAGCGCCCGACCAAAAAGCCGATACCGGTCGTCGCCGATCTGCTGCGCGCGGCGCAGGAGCTCTACCAGTTCACGCCGCAGCGTCCGTCCAGCGAGGTCGAGTTCAAGCGCGCCTATGCGCGCTATGCGCTCGCCTCGGGCCTGACGCGCCAGCAGGCCGTCCGGGTCTATTCGTTCGAGACCGGCGGCACCGGCAGTTACGACGTGCAGGCGGGCATCGAGCATGGCGGCAAGCGCGCGATCTCGACCGCGATGGGCTATAACCAGCTCCTCACCACCAACAGCGTCGAGCTGCTGGCCGAGCAGGGCCATGAGTTCATTCGCGTGCTCTCCGACAAGGTGACGCGGACCTCCGGTCCGGCGCGCCAGTCGCTCGAGCACAAGCTCGTCGTGCTGAAGAAAATGGTGGCGCATGCCAAGGCGGTGCCGGACACCTGGTCGGAGCACGAGAAGATCGGCAACACCGCGCAGGGCTGGGCGATGCATGCGATGGTGCTCGACATCGACGTCGGGCCGATGCTCCAGACCCACAAGCTGCTGACCTCGGTACTGTTCGCGCGCGCCAAGGGCTACGCCCGTCCGCTCAGCGCGGCCGAGCTCGAGATGATGAACCTCACCGGCGACGGCACCGGGCTCGACATGGTGACGATGCCGCAGACGA
>NZ_JBFUES010000973.1:0-2748 GCF_056403875.1 Bradyrhizobium sp. P2_E8 | reverse complement strand
CTCGGGAACTCAGCGTTGGTCGGCTTGCCCGTCGGCATCGACGGCGGCAGCGCGGCGAGCGCACCTGCGGCCGGCACGGCCGATGCTGCCGCTGCGGGCGCGTTCCAGCTGGGCACATAGCGCGCGACCAGCATGTCGTAGAGATGGGAGTCCATGTTGGCGACGACCTGCTGCTGATCGGTCAGCGAACGGAAGGCGGCGCAATCGAACCGGGTGCAGCCGTCGCGGGCGATCAGCACCTGCGCGACGAGGCCGTAGCGATCGCGTTCCAGTGCCTTGCGCAGCACCTTCATGTCTAGCGTCAGGCTCTTGTCGACGGTCGCGGCATCGCCGAGCGCGGTCAGCCGGTCGATCCTGACGGCGGTGTAGGAGACGGCGGCGGCCACCGCATCCGGCGAGCCGAACAGCGCCTTCTCGCAGCCAACGGCCACCGCATCGCCGGCGAGATCGTCGAGGCAGGACAGCGCCGGCAGGCTCACGATAAAACCGGCCTGCGCGCGCGCCTCGGCGGGAGCTGCCTGCCCCGCCGGCCCATAGGCGCGCACCGTGGCAGCCACCGCGATGGCAATGGCAAGCAGCGTGATGACGGTCAGCGCACCGTTGGCGAGCGATCTCTCGGCGCGCAGCAGCGTGACCAGCAGTATGAATCCGAAGAAGCCGGCAGCCGCCAGCGTCATCCACATCGGAAAGGCCGACGAGCGCCAGATTTCGTCGAGCGACGAGGCCCATGCCCAGTTCATGCGCGACGTCCCCTCACGCGAGCAACGAGCGAATGGTCAAAGCGAGCACCGCGAGTCGGCAACTGCCCCCGGCCCACCTTGTGAAGGTGAAGCGGGCCTTTTGACGGCGAGCGGAGCAAATTCGTCCGCGACATCAATGGGCGGTGGCGGCGCTTCAGGAGAGCGCGAGCTGACTTTCCTTGGCAACCCGTTCGAAGGCCTCGGTCGAGCTCTTGATCCGGTACTGGCAGTCGTCGCCTTCCGTCGGCAGCAGGCGGATGATTTCGTACGAGCCGCTGGCAGCCGGGCGCGCAACGTTGCTGGCCGTGAACAATACGCGCGTTCCAACGGGGAATTTGTGCTTCAACACCCTCTCCATTACTCAAACAACGCCTGCCTCGCCCATGGTCCCACTGCGATGGCCGGCCGGAAACCCAGCAACCTATATAGCACGCATGCGGCGTTTTTGGCCAGCCTCATCCGAGCATGGCAACACACCAATCTTGAAGTCTTTTCAGGACGATAACGGGAACAACGGGTCACGGTAAATACCGCGGGAACCGGGCTTCAGGCGGTATGGGGCAAATGACCCTGCGGGCTCGCCTGATCCACCGCCTTGGGCAGCTCCTGGGCCAGGATCTGGCCCAGCTGGTCGACCGGGATGTTGTAGCGCGCAGCCAGCTGGCGGACGGTGTCGTTGCCGAGCACGGCGCGGAGCTGGTCCGCCGAGATCGGCAGGTTCTGGCCGTTGCCGAGCCAGGATTTGACCTGGTCACCGAACCCGGCCTGCTGAAGCTTGGCGACGATCGCGCTGAGGCCGCCCTGGTTGTTGCTGCCGAGCACCTCGCTCAAGACGGCCGGCAGCACGGCGGCGCCGAGCTGGCCGAGCGCGCTGCGGAGCGCGGGGTTGTTTTCCAGCGAGTCCAGGATTCCCATGGCGTGCCCTCTTCCAAGCCGCAGCTCCATCACGATTGAGCGCCGCCGGCTGGCGTATCGTCAAGCGGCRCCCGATCACATTCGCGGGTTACGCGTCCTCGAACTTCGCGATGACAAGCGTCTCGGCAAGGCCCTCGCGGGTCCATTCCTGGAATGCCGGCAGCGCCATCATCGTTTCCATGTACGCCTTGGTATCCGGCGCGACGTCGATCGCATAGGAGCGGAAGCGGTGCACGACCGGGGCATACATCGCATCCGCCGCGCCGAAGCGGCCGAACAGGAACGGTCCGTTGGCACTGTGGCGCGCCCGGCACTCGCGCCAGATCTCCTCGATGCGCGCAACGTTGGCCTTCGCATCGGCCGACAACGTCACGGGGCGGATCGGCCGGTGCAGGTTCATGCCGCATTCGCTGCGCAGGGGCACGAAGCCGGAATGCATCTCGGCGCACACCGAACGGGCATGGGCGCGAGCGGCGGCATCATCGGGCCACAGCTTCACTTCCGGGTAGCGCTCGGCGATGTATTCGATGATCGCGAGTGAATCCCACACCGTGGTGTCGCCGTCGACCAGCACGGGCACCTTGCCGGCGCGGCTGAAGGACAGGATCTGCTCCTTGTCCGCGGGGTTATCCGTGTAGAGCGGGATCATGGTCTCCACGAACGGGATGTCATTGGCGCGCAGCGCGAGCCAGGGCCGCATCGACCATGACGAGTAGTTCTTGTTGCCGATGGCAAGTTTTAGTGCAGCCATGTCACTGGTCCTTCCCAAGTCCTCTGCATGCGGCTGCTTTTAGCGCCATCGCCTGCCGTCAATCAATCGTTGCTGCGCCCGGCCTTGCGTGGCAATCGTTGCGATGCTCGCGAGGAGAGAGACATGAGCAGGCATTGGGTCGACATCACCGCCGTCGGCTTCTTCATCGTCGAATGGCTGGTCTATGCCCTGACCCTGGAACATTCGGCCTATGGCCGCGACAGCCTGTCGGCGCGCATGAACCGTTATCGCGAGGTCTGGGTGCGCCGGCTGCTCGACCGCGAGACGCGCATGGTCGACATGCAGATCATGGCCTCGCTCCAGAACGGCACCGCCTTCTTC
>NZ_JBFUES010000972.1:0-2749 GCF_056403875.1 Bradyrhizobium sp. P2_E8 | reverse complement strand
CCGGTGAACGGTACGATGGTCATCGCCTCGGCGATCATGTCGCCGAGACGTTCGACGCCGCTGCGACGATCCGATGCAATCAATCGCACGCCTCCCGCTTTGGTCCTGCGCTAGCTGCAAGATGCGCAAGCGGCAAGATTGTTGACGCTGTTATCAACTGCGAACGCAATGCACTCGGCAATTTTTTCCGGCCTTCGCATATCACAATCCTGCAATGCCTCCTCCCCATTGACGCCCCAATCAGAAGCGCCAATGCATGTATTGATACGACTCAAGGCCCGGTGCGGCGGCAGCGCTTGAGGACTCACGTCAACACAGCCCAGTAGGCACAGCCCAATAAACGCAACCCAATAAACGCAACCCAAGTAACATCGTCCAAGTGTGAACAGAGGGGATGGACATGACCGAAGACGAACAACGCAAGATCCGTGAACGCGAAGAGATCGCCGCCCGTGTCGCCGCCTTCCGTGCCACCCAAGAGAAATTCAAGCGCGAGCGGGAAGAGTATTTCGTCTCGACGCTCGAGAACGCCCGCAAGGTCGAGCGGCCCTCGCTCTGGCCGTAGCGCTCGCCTGATCGCCACGCATGAAAAAAGCCCGGAGCATCGCTCCGGGCTTTTCACTTAGCCCACCGTTACCAGTGACGGTAATAGTGGCGGCGATAATACGGTCCGTCGCCATAATAGGCGTACGGGCCAGGACCGTAGTAGGCCGGGCCGTCATAATAGCCGTAGCCCGGACCGTAATAGCCGTAGGGGTGGGACGCAGCGATCGCGCCCGCGGTGATCGCGCCGGCGGCTAGACCGAATGCGAGGCCCGGACCGATGCCGCGACCGCGCGCCTCGGCAGGCGCAGGCGCCGCCACCGCGGTCACGCCGACGGCTGCGACGGTGGCCAGAACTGCCAGTGTCTTCTTCATGAGCTCCTCCTTCGCGTCCAGGGGAGACAACGCGGAGGCTGTTTGATGGTTGCGCGCGGCGCGGAACCGAAGCCTGTCAAAAAAATGTCGATGCGGGCGGAACGAAATCGCCGCATGTCGGTTGGACCTGCAAGTGCGAAGCCTCCGCTATCCGGTGAAGGCCAGCACGAAAGCCCCGTCAGTATCCTCCGCGATGCTGGCGGGGTTTTTAGTTCCACGGGAGCAAATGGCAGCAGGGACAACACCTGCAACGGGCGGAGCGCCGAGGAGGAAAGATTGCCGATATCCACTTTGCTGGCTCGTATCCGCAGGCTTGTTCCCAGATCCGGCGATCAGCATTACGACGAGATCGTCCGCAATTTCGGTGTCGGCACGCTGCGCCCGCCGCCGACGCCGATGAGCGACGGCGAACTGGCGCGGGCCATCGCCGAGTTCCTCAGGGAACAGCCCTCCTCCGAGTCCGTCGCAACCCTCGGCCGCCGGCTCGACCCCTCCTCCCGGCTCTAGGGCGGACTCCCTTTCAGGTTTTTGACGGATCTCTTTTCCGCGAGCCGGAACAAAGCGCCGCGTACGCAAGTTGAGGTTGTCTTCACGCAAGTGAGGTCCGACATGCCCGTGTGGCTTGAAGTCTTGCTCAACCTGTCCGGCTATGCCGGCTTCGTCGCGCTCGCGAGCCGCGGAACTGCGTGCCCGCGCGCGAGCGCCGACGACCGGATCTACGGTGACGAGCGCTAATTGGTGTGCGGCGCCTGGCCCGCCGTGCGCACCAGCCGGTCGGCCTTGACCGCGACGCGCGTGTCCTCGAGCTGCGGCCGCAGCGAAAAACTGATCACCACGAAAGCGAGGCAGAACAGCGTGCCGACGATGGCAACGCGCCGATAGGTGTGCCGGTCGCCTTGATAAAAGGACGGCTCTGAAAATGGTGTCATGGCAAAATGGCTTCTTGGCAAAGTCGCTTCTTGTCCTTGCCAGACACCTACTCCAACGCGCGGCAAGCGCAACGCGATTGGGCTTTTAACCTAACCGAATAGGGTTATCGCTTCCCGCGCAAGCTTTCGTTAGGAGTTGGCGCATCGCCTTTTGAACCTCGGCGAGCCGCTTCAGCCGTTGCGCGAACGCCAAGGCCTGCGAACGCCTAGGCCGGCCCGCGATCCACCGACCGGCTTTGTTCCAGCTTCGCCTGCATTTCGTTCTCAAAGAACGAATCGGAATCGAAGAAATCGGCGCGGAGCAACTCTTAACAAGCGGTGTGGATATTCCCGTCATGTCGCCTCACCGAAATCGAGCGCACCGATGGCTTGCCGCTGCGCGGCCTTACGTATGACCTTGCGTGCCTGTCAGGCCAGAACACTGCTGCGATCTCGGCGAACCTCCCGATCAACCGGCACGCATCCATGTCGCTCTCCCGTCGCGAATGTCCTGCGCGGGAGACGAGAGCGGCACGGGCGCGACACCTCACGCTGTCTCGTTCTGACACGTGCGATCGCCTCGATGTGGAGGAGCGCAACTTGTTCTGCATCCGACTCCATTTCGTTCTCGAAGAACGAATCGGAGTCGAGAAAATCAGCGCGGAGCGATTCCTAACGATCGATGAAGCGGCGTGCCGCCACGTCTTCGCCGGCAGAAATCTTCGTCGGCGAAATCCTGGGCGGCGAAATTTCGCGACCACCGCAAACGCGGTGACGACCTCGTGCTCCATCGCGGCTGATGTCGGGCCGCGCTCTCATCAAGCCGCGCGCTTCTCTTTGCTCTTCTCGGAGAAGCATTCGAGGATCTGGATGCGCAGCTCTTCTGCCGCCGGGCCCTCGACCTTCCTGAGCTGGTTCCAGAG
>NZ_JBFUES010000971.1:0-2754 GCF_056403875.1 Bradyrhizobium sp. P2_E8 | reverse complement strand
GCGTTAGGGTGGCCCGTGCTCCTGGGCCCCTGAGATGGCGACGCCGATCAGTTCCATTACTCCCGTCAGTGCTGCCAGCCCCGTGGCTGATGCGGCGACGCCCGATCTCGTGCTTCAGGCCGGCAGCGTCGTCGACGCGAGAGTGGTCAGCGTACTCGCCGACAATCTGGTGCGGATCGCGATTGCAAACCTCTCCCTCGACGTGATGTCGGAAGTCGCGCTGTCGCCGGGGCAAAATCTCCAGCTCGCGGTGTCGCAGAACGACGGCACCATCCGCCTCGCCGTCATGGGCGGCGCAGGCGAGGCGGCCGCCGACCAGGTCACGCTGACGCCGGCTGCGGCTTCGCTGGTTGACAGCCCGTCGCTCGCGCCGTCCACGAGCGCGGCGCGCAGCACCTTGACGCCATCCGAGCAGGTCGCCGTCACGATGGCGTCGGCCGAGGCCGCGAGCAAGCAGGGCAGCCAGGCGCCGCTGTTCGCCAATCTTGCCTCCGTCGTGACCGGAAGCGATCTGCCGGCGGGATTGAAGCAGGCGGTGCTGGGCGTGCTGGCGCAGCAGACGCCGCTCAACACCGCGCTTGATGGCGGCGACATCGAATCCGCCTTCCAGAAGTCAGGGCTGTTTCTCGAGGCTTCGCTTGCCGCGGGCGCGACGCCGTCGCCAGGCGCGGTGCCGGACCTGAAGGCGGCGCTGCTGGTGCTGCGCCAGACGCTGGCCGCGACCTCAGGCGCGCTCGAGACCGGCGCGCCGCAGGCACCGGCGCAAGGCACCGCGCCGCCGACAAGTGTCACGACCTCGCCGCAGACCGCCGCGTCCGCACTCCTGGTGGCGGGCAAGGCCGCGCAAGCGGCATTGCCGTCGCCCGAAGCGGAGATCGCCCAGCCGACGCAAATGCCGCGCGGCGCTGCGCTCGCAGCCGCCGTGCTGGCCGACATGGCGGGCGCAACACCGCAGGCGGCGGGCCCGCGAACCATGTCCGCAGGCCTTGCCGCGAGCCTCTTGCAGGAGGTCACGCAAAGCCTGCCGCGCATGATCGGCAATTTGCCGGGCTCGAACAAGGCCGTGCCCGATGGCCACATCTTCGAGGCCGCCGCGCGCGCGACGCCACCGCCATTCCGCGGCGCGCTGCCGTCGCCGCAGTCCATCGCCTCGCCATCGCTCGTGCCGGATACGCCGCTGGCGGCGACCGTGCACCGTCTGCTCGACGACACCAATGCCGCGATCGCGCGGCAGACTTTGCTCCAGGTCGCCTCGCTCCCCGATCGCACCGATGCCTCGGGGCACCGCATCGACCCGGCCGTGCCGCAGTGGAATTTCGAGATTCCCTTTGCGACACCGCAGGGCACCGCCATGGCGCAGTTCGAGATCTCGCGCGACGGCGGCAACGAAGCCACCGATCCCGCCAAACGCGCCTGGCGCGCACGCTTCACGCTCAACGTCGAGCCGGCCGGCCCCGTGCATGCCTTGATCACACTGAACGGCGACAAGACCTTCGTGCGGATGTGGGCGGAGCGGCCGGCGACCGCGCAGCAGCTCCGCGCCGGGATCGGTGAGCTCAATCAGGCGCTGACCAGGGCCGAGCTCAAGCCCGGCGACATCGTTGTGCGCGACGGCACGCCGCCGCAGCCGGCACCGGCCCGAGCCGGCCACTTCCTGGACCGCGCCACATGAGTGATCCATCCAAGCTCGCGATCGCGCTGCATTACGAGAGGGGCACCAACGCGCCCGTCGTCGTCGCCAAGGGCAAGGGCACGATCGGCGAAAAAATCGTCGAGATCGCTAAGGCCAACGACATCCCGATCGAGGAGAATGAAATCCTGGCCGGCGCGCTGTCCAAGGTCGAGCTTGGCGAGGAGATCCCGCCCGATCTCTACAAGGCCGTCGCCGAAGTGCTGGTGTTCGTGCTGCGGCTGTCGGGCCGGGCCAGGTAGCTGTCATCGTTTCACCATGATAGCGGCTGCATGGTCGCCGCCAATTCCATCGCTCAACGGACATTCACGTGATCACTCGCCGTTCCACCCTCGGCCTTCTCGCCGCAACCGCGATCCTGCCGTCGCGTGCGCTCGCCCATGTCGCGCCGCCGCGCAACGAGATCCGCGACAGCCTGGCAAAACGCTTCGCCGATCTCGGCACATCAGGCACTTTTGTCGGCTACAAGGTCGAGGACTATCTGATCGTCGCCAGCGACAAGGAGCGCTCGGGCGAGGGCAAGCTGCCGGCCTCGACCTTCAAGATCCCGAACTCGCTGATCGCGCTGGAGACCGGCGTGGTCACAGATCCCGACAAGGACGTGTTCCCCTGGGACGGCGTGAAGCGCGGAATCGAGGCGTGGAACAAGGATCACACGCTGCGCAGTGCGATCGCGGTCAGTGCGGTACCGGTCTATCAGGAGATCGCGCGCCGCATCGGGCAGGAGCGCATGCAGAAGTATGTCGATCTGTTCGACTACGGCAATCGTGACATCGGCGGCGGCATCGACCAGTTCTGGCTCACCGGAAACTTGCGCATCGATCCGGTCGAGCAGATCGATTTCGTCGACCGGCTGCGGCGGCGCGCGCTGCCGATTTCCAAACGCAGCCAGGATCTCGTCGCTGACATCCTGCCGGTGACCAAGGTCGGCGATTGCGTCATCCGCGCCAAGTCCGGCCTCCTGGGCGCCGAGCGCGGCGAGCCGTCGCTCGGCTGGATGGTCGGCTGGGCCGAGAAGGGCGAGGCGCACACCGTGTTCGCGCTCAACATGGACTGCACCGAGC
>NZ_JBFUES010000970.1:0-4024 GCF_056403875.1 Bradyrhizobium sp. P2_E8 | reverse complement strand
TCCATGGCCACTCCGGTGACAAGAAAGCCAAGAAGGCTTGAGGATTAAACGATGAGCAAACCTAAGCGCGAACGGAGCCTCGCCGACAACGAGGCCAAGGCGGTCGCCCGGATGCTGCGGGTGAGCCCGCAGAAGCTCAACCTGGTCGCCCAGCTCATTCGCGGCCGGAAGGCGGCCGCTGCGCTCGCCGACCTGCAGTTTTCGCGCAAGCGGATCGCGGTTGACGTGAAGAAGTGCCTGGAATCGGCTATCGCCAATGCCGAGAACAACCACGACCTCGACGTCGATGATCTCGTCGTGGCGCAGGCTTTCGTCGGCAACGGCCTCGTGATGAAGCGCTTTGCCGCCCGCGGCCGTGGCCGTTCGGGCCGTGTCTACAAACCATTTTCGCAGCTGACGATCATTGTTCGTCAGGTCGAAGCCGAAGCAGCAGCGGCTTAAGGGTCGCAGGAGAAAACGATGGGTCAAAAGATCAATCCGATCGGTCTGCGTCTCGGCATCAACCGGACCTGGGATTCCCGCTGGTTCGCCGGCAAGCAGGAATACGGCAAGCTGCTGCATGAGGACGTCAAGATCCGCGAGATCCTGCACAAGGAGCTCAAGCAGGCGGCCGTCGCCCGCATCGTGATCGAGCGTCCGCACAAGAAGTGCCGCGTCACCATCCACTCGGCCCGTCCGGGCGTGGTGATCGGCAAGAAGGGCGCCGACATCGACAAGCTGCGCAAGCGGGTCGCGGACATCACCTCGTCCGACGTCGTCATCAACATCGTCGAGATCCGCAAGCCGGAGCTCGATGCGACGCTGGTGGCCGAGTCGATCGCGCAGCAGCTGGAGCGCCGCGTGGCGTTCCGCCGTGCCATGAAGCGCGCCGTGCAGTCGGCGATGCGTCTCGGCGCGGAAGGCATCCGCATCAACTGCTCGGGACGTCTCGGCGGTGCGGAAATCGCGCGCATGGAGTGGTACCGCGAAGGTCGCGTGCCGCTGCACACGCTGCGCGCGGACATCGACTACGGCGTTGCGACCGCGTTCACGACCTTCGGCACCTGCGGCGTCAAGGTCTGGATCTTCAAGGGCGAGATCCTCGAGCACGATCCGATGGCCCAGGACAAGAGAATGGCCGAAGGCGAGACTGGTGGCAGTGGTGATCGCGGCCGTCAGCGCCGCGATACGGCTGCAGCCTAAGGCCAGCACAGGAATTTGAGGGCTTAAAGCCATGATGCAACCTAAGAAAACGAAGTTCCGGAAGGCGCATAAGGGCCGCATCCACGGCGTTGCGTCTTCGGGCGCGACGTTGGCGTTCGGCCAGTACGGCCTGAAGGCGACCGAGCCTGAGCGCGTCACCGCGCGCCAGATCGAAGCCGCCCGCCGCGCGCTGACCCGTCACATGAAGCGCGCCGGCCGCGTCTGGATCCGCGTGTTCCCCGACCTTCCGGTGTCGAAGAAGCCGGCCGAAGTCCGCATGGGTTCCGGCAAGGGTTCGCCGGAACTGTGGGTGGCGCGCGTCAAGCCGGGCCGGGTGCTGTTCGAGATCGACGGCGTCAACACCCAGACGGCGCGTGAGGCGCTGACCCTGGCGGCCGCCAAGCTGCCGATCAAGACGCGCTTCGTCGAGCGCATTGCGGAGTAATGGCCATGGCCCAGATGAAGATCGAAGACATCCGCGCGATGAGCCCCGACCAGCAGGATGACGCCATCCTGAACCYGAAGAAGGAGCGCTTCAACCTGCGCTTCCAGCGCGCCACCGGGCAGCTCGAGAATACCTCGCGCCTGCGCGAGGCCCGCCGCGACATCGCCCGGATCAAGACCGTCGCCGCGCAGACGCGCGCGAAGAAGAAGTAAGAGGCTTACGAAGATGCCGAAACGTACTTTGCAGGGCGTGGTCGTCAGCGACAAGACAGCCAAGACGGTCGTTGTCCGCGTCGATCGCCGCTTCACGCACCCGATCTACAAGAAGACGATCCGCCGTTCGAAGAACTATCACGCGCACGACGAGAACAACGAGTTCAAGCCGGGCGATATGGTTTGGATCGAGGAATCGAAGCCGATTTCGAAGTTGAAGCGCTGGGTCGTGATCCGGGGCGAACACAAGAAAAGCGCCTGATCTGTTGGCTTTAGCCGACTGCCTTCAGGGAAATGTTGAGCGCCGGCTGGGCTGGCGCAAGAGAGAAGAGGACGAGGTGCATCAATGATTCAGATGCAGACCAACCTCGACGTGGCCGACAATTCTGGCGCACGCCGTGTCATGTGTATCAAGGTGCTCGGGGGCTCCAAGCGCCGCTACGCCACGATCGGCGACATCATTGTCGTCTCGATCAAGGAAGCGATTCCGCGTGGCAAGGTGAAGAAGGGCGACGTGATGAAGGCCGTCGTGGTGCGCGTCCGCAAGGACATCCGCCGCGCCGACGGTTCGGTCATCCGCTTCGACCGCAACGCCGCCGTGCTGATCAACAACCAGTCCGAGCCGGTCGGCACCCGTATCTTCGGGCCCGTGCCGCGCGAGCTGCGCGCCAAGAATCACATGAAGATCATTTGCGCCGATCCAACTGTCCAACATCGCGTATGTCGGCAAGGACGGAAAGCCGACCCGCGTCGGATTCAAGATTCTGGCGGACGGCAAGAAGGTCCGCATCGCCAAGAGCTCGGGAGCTGAGATCGATGGCTGAGGCCGCTTACACGCCGCGCCTGCGCGCGGAATACGATGCGAAGATCCGCACGGCGCTGACCGAGAAGTTCGGTTACGAGAACGTCATGCAGGTTCCGCGCCTGGACAAGGTCGTGCTGAACATGGGCGTTGGCGATTCCGTCAACGACCGCAAGAAGGCCGAGACTGCCGCTGCCGAGCTGACCCAGATCGCCGGCCAGAAGGCGATCGTGACCTATTCGCGTATCGCGATCGCGACCTTCAAGCTGCGTGAGAACCAGCCGATCGGCTGCAAGGTCACGCTGCGCAAGGCCCGCATGTACGAGTTCATCGACCGCCTGGTCACGGTTGCGCTGCCGCGCGTCCGCGACTTCCGCGGCCTGAACCCGAAGAGCTTCGACGGCCGCGGCAACTACTCGCTCGGCATCAAGGAGCACATCATTTTCCCCGAGATCGACTTCGACAAGGTCACGGAAGCCCGCGGTATGGACATCACCGTCTGCACCACGGCCAAGACCGACGAAGAGGCGAGGGCCTTGTTGACCGCTTTCAATTTCCCGTTCCGGCAGTGAGACGCTGACCTAAAGCCTCTCAAACGCGGATACCCAGGAGCCAAGCATGGCAAAGAAGAGTTCAATCGAGAAGAACAACCGGCGCAAGCGGATGGTGAAGAACGCCGCCCCGAAGCGCGAGCGGTTGAAGGCGATCATCGCCGACAAGACGCTGCCGATGGAGGAGCGGTTCGCCGCGACCCTGAAGCTCGCCGAGATGCCGCGCAATTCGTCGGCGACCCGCGTGCGTCTTCGCTGCGAGCTGTCGGGCCGTCCGCGCTCGAACTACCGCAAGAACAAGCTGTCCCGTATCGCGCTGCGCGAACTTGGCTCCAAGGGCATGGTCCCGGGCCTCGTGAAGTCGAGCTGGTAAGGAGGGTCGTTTAGATGTCTACGCACGATCCAATCAGCGATCTGATCACCCGCATCCGCAACGCGCAGATGCGCTCCAAGACCAAGGTCTCCACGCCCGGCTCGCGGATGCGCGAGAACGTGCTCGAGGTGCTCAAGAGCGAGGGCTACATCCGCGGCTACGCCACGGTCGAGCACTCCTCGGGCCGCAGCGAGATCGAGATCGAGCTGAAGTACTTCGACGGCGAGCCCGTCATCCGCGAGATCGAACGTGTTTCCAAGCCCGGGCGTCGTGTTTACGCCTCGGTAAAGAACCTGCCGCGGGTCAACAACGGGCTCGGCATTTCGGTGTTGTCGACGCCGAAGGGGATCATGGCCGACCACAGCGCGCGCGACGCGAATGTGGGCGGAGAAGTCCTCTTCACGGTGTTCTGAGAAGGATTTTTGATCCATGTCACGTGTTGGCAAAAGACCGGTTGCG
>NZ_JBFUES010000969.1:0-2762 GCF_056403875.1 Bradyrhizobium sp. P2_E8 | reverse complement strand
CATCTGTTACGGCCGCCCTCCGCGGTATGAAGTCAGGCCTTCAATCCGACATCGCGTGCGGCCCGTGGTATTTTGGGCCGGGCAATCGGCATAATCCCAACCATGCCGGGTCAGTGGCCGTGACGTCGGGCGAGAAATGGGTGACCCAGCAGTCCTGCTTCGGGGTGGATGATCCCGATCTGGCAGACGTCCTGGCGACGGAGAAAGAGCTGGGTATTCGCAAATAGGCGAGCCGGTGTGGGCCGCGTCGGAAAACGGACCAGGGGCGACAATTCACGCCCTTGGTCATCGGCGGCAGAGCCGATTGTCCACGACCGGACGCTCCGCTGAGCGCATGCGCCTCAAATCAATCGAGTGAATGATCGTGCCAAACCTTGGTCCTTTCGTCGTTTCCGGGCTCGCCACCGGCGCGGTATATGCGCTCTCGGCAGTCGCAATCGTAATCCTCTTCCGGGCTTCTGGTGTCGTCAACCTTGCGCAGGGCGCGATCGGTGCGCTCTCGGCGATCATCGCCTGGCAGATCGGAAACTCAGGTGGCCCTCCCTGGATCGGGTGGATCGCGGGCGTGATCGCAGCTATGGCGGTCTCGCTGGCCTATGGCCGGCTCCTTGCTCCGCGTGTAGCTCATAGCGATCCAGTGGTTCGAGCGGTGGCTACGCTTGGCCTGGCGCTCGTGCTGCTCGGGGTCATGGATTTCTTCTGGGGCGAATACGGCCGTGTTCTACGTCTTCCGACCGACAGTCTGGGCGTGCGCATCCTGGATGTGCGGGTAACCTACACGCGCCTGATCGCGCTAGGGCTCACATGTCTTGTTACGGTCGGCACGATCTTCTTTCTGGGATGGACGCGGATGGGGCTGGCGATGCGCGCGCTTGCCAACCGCCGGGACATCAGTGCGATGCTCGGCGTGCCCGTCCTGACGGTCGATTCCTGGGCGTGGGCGATGTCGGGACTGATTGCCGGTGTCAGCGGCATCCTGCTCGCCAACCTTGCGCGGATGCAGCCCCTGTTCCTGACATTCATGGTTATTCCGGTGATCGCCGCCGCAATTGCCGGCCGTGTGCAATCGCTGGGTATCGCGGTTGCGGGCGGCTTGGCAATCGGTGTGATCGAAGCGATCGGCACGCCATTTCCGTCCGTCGCGCCCTACCGCACATTGACGCCCTTCGTCTTTGCCATCGTCGCGCTGGCTTTCCTGCAGCGCCATGGGCATCCACTGATCAGCGGCGGGGCTGGACTGGGAGCAGACGATGTGTGCTCGGGCGCGCCCGCGRGGAGCCAGCGCCACCGCGCGTTGGTCGGAGTCGCTGCCGGAGTTGCCACTGCGCTGGTGGTGGCGCTGGCGGTGCCCGAAATCGCCAGTTCATACTGGCTGCGTGTGCTGACCGCCTCCGCTATCCTGGCGCTCGGCTCGCTTGCCACCGCAATTATCTATGCGCAGTTGGGCATGGTTTCCTTGTGCCAGTTCGCCTTGGTCGGCGTCGGCGGTTGGGTTGCGTTGCGTTCCTGGCATGCAATCCATTGGCCCTTCGAAATGTCGTTGCTGTGCGGTGGTGTCGGCGCCGCTCTGCTGGGTCTGATCTTCGGGCTGCCGGCACTGCGCATGCGCGGTCTGTATCTTGCGCTGGTCACTTTGATGATCGCGGGTGGTTTCCAGGTGGTGATCACCGCCATCGATTTCCCCGACGGTGGAGCCGGCTTCATTGGCAAGATCTATAATGGGCCGCGCCAGTATATGGACCGCCCCGGGCTGGCAACGACGGACGCCGCCTATTTTCGCTATTGCCTGGGAGCGCTCGTCATCGGCTATCTCTTCGTCCTCTGGCATCAGCGCTCGCGAGCCGGGCGCGCCTGGGCGATGATACGTCGCAGCGAAGCTTGCGCCCTGTCGGCGAGCGTCAATATCGTCGCCTACAAGATATGGGCCTTCGCGCTCGCCGGCTTCCTTGCGGGGATCTGCGGCGGGCTGCTCGCGGGTCTCATCGGCACGCTCGACCTGACCTCGTTTCCGGCGAGCGAATCTGTGTTGCTCTTCGCGGTGACCCTTATCGGCGGCGCCTATAGCTGGCTGGGGCCGATTCTGGCGGGCCTGCTGCTGCGCGCTGTTCCCGGACTCCTCAACGATTGGCACATCGACGGCAATATCGCGACGATCGTCTTTGGAGCGGGCCTGTTGCATGCGTTGATTACCGCCCCGGGCGGCGTTGCGGGCCAGATCCTTGATACCGTCGGGCGCATCAAGGTGTTTGCCAGACAGGTGCGACGGGAGAAGGCAGTATGATCGAGATCGACGGCCTGGGGGTCAGGTTCGGCGGGGTGACAGCGTTGAATGCGCTGACGGCATCGCTCGATGCAGCGGTAACAGGATTGGTCGGTCCCAATGGCGCGGGCAAGACGACGTTGCTTAACGTGCTCAGCGGCTTCATCACGCCAACCGCCGGGTCCGTCAGGATCGACGGGCAGGACATCGGGCGTCTTGCGACGCATCGGCGGTCAGCATTCGGGATCCGTCGAACCTTCCAGACCGAGCAGGTGGTGCTCAATCTCTCGGTGCGAGACAATATCGCGGGGATGCTCGATCATGTTCCCTACGGGACGAGCAGCCGCAACGACGTCATCAATGCGGCTCTGCGCTATACCGGTCTCTCGGATCGGGCCCATCTGATGGGGGGAGCCCTCGCGACAAGCGACCGGCGGATGGTCGAAATCGCGCGATGCATCGTCGGCGCCCCGAAGATCATCATGATGGATGAACCCGGAGC
>NZ_JBFUES010000968.1:0-2770 GCF_056403875.1 Bradyrhizobium sp. P2_E8 | reverse complement strand
CGACAAGACGCCCGCCAACTACGTGCCGCTGAGCCCGCTGAGCTTCCTCGCGCGTAGCGCCGCGGTCTATCCCGATCACGTCAGCACGGTCTACGAAGGCCGCAGCTTCACCTGGGCGCAAACCTATGAGCGCTGCCGGCGGTTTGCGTCTTACCTCGCAGGCAAGGGCATCGGCGTCGGCGACACCGTCGCGGCAATGCTGCCGAACATCCCGGCGATGAACGAGGTGCACTTCGCGGTGCCGATGACCGGCGCCGTGCTCAACGCGCTCAACATCCGCCTCGATGCACCTTCGATCGCGTTCCAGCTCGATCATGGCGGGGCCAGGATCATCCTGGTCGATCCCGAGTTTTCGGGCCTGATCACCGATGCGCTGGCGCAGATGAGCGGACCGAAGCCGTTCGTGATCGACGTCGACGATGCCGCCTTCAAGGGCGGCGAGCGCATCGGCGAGATCGAGTATGAGGCCGCCGTCGCGCAGGGCGACCCTGATTTCACCGCGATTCCGCCCAGGGACGAATGGGACGCGATCGCGCTGAGCTACACCTCGGGCACGACCGGCAATCCCAAGGGCGTCGTCACGCATCATCGCGGCGCTTATCTCAACGCCGTCAGCAACATCCTTGCCGGCAATCTCGGCCAGCATCCGGTCTATCTCTGGACGCTGCCGATGTTCCATTGCAACGGCTGGTGCTTCCCCTGGACCATCGCGGCCTCAGCCGGCATCAATGTCTGCCTGCGCAAGGTCGAGCCGACCAAGATCTTCGAGCTGATCAAGCAGCACGGCGTCACCCACATGTGCGGCGCGCCGATCGTCTACAACACGCTGATCAATGCGCCCGATGCCCCGAAGGGCAATGCCGCCCGCCGCGTCGTCGGCCTGATCGCCGGCGCGGCGCCACCCGTTGCGGTGCTCGAAGGCGCAGAAAACATCGGCATCAAGCTGACGCATGTCTACGGCCTGACCGAAGTCTACGGCCCCGCTTCCGTCTGCGCCGAGCAGCCCGGCTGGGACGAGCTTCCGCCGGCCGAACGCGCACGCATGAAGCGCCGGCAGGGTGTGCCCTACCCGCTCGAGGAAGGCGTCACCGTGATCAATCCGCAGACCATGCAGGAGGTGCCGCGCGACGGCGAGACCATCGGCGAGGTCATGTTCCGCGGCAACATCGTGATGAAGGGCTACCTCAAGAACGAGAAGGCGACGAAGGAAGCCTTCGAGGGTGGCTGGTTTCACACCGGCGATCTCGGCGTGCTCGACGAGCATGGCTATGTCATCATCAAGGACCGCTCCAAGGACATCATCATCTCGGGCGGCGAGAACATTTCCTCGGTTGAGGTCGAGGACATCCTCTACAAGCACCCGGCCGTGCTGTTCGCCGCCGTCGTCGCCAAGCCCGATCCGAAATGGGGCGAGGTGCCCTGCGCCTTCGTCGAGCTGAAGGACGGCGCCAGTGCGACCGAGGCCGACATCATCGCCTTCTGCCGCAGTCACATGTCGGGCTTCAAGACGCCGAAGGCGATCGTGTTCGGGCCGATCCCGAAGACGTCCACGGGCAAGATCCAGAAGTTCCTGCTGCGCAACCAACTGGGATCAGCGAAGGCAATATCCGCCTGAGCCGATTTCCCGTTTCAAAACACGGATCGACGCCGGCGGCACCGAGAAGTTTCGGCAGCGTTGAGCCTTCGCCCGGCTCAGAGCGTCTCCAGCCGCAGGCCGTCGTAAGCCGGCACCACGCCCGATGGCAGCGACTGCCGGATGACTTCGTAATCGACATCGGCCGTCATGTTGGTGATGACCGCGCGCTTCGGCCTGAAACGTTCGATCCAGGACAGCGCGTCGTTGATGCTGAAATGGCTGACATGGCTGGTGTAGCGCAGCCCGTCGACGATCCAGAGGTCGAGATTTTCCAGCGCTCCCCAGCTCTCGCGCGGGATGTCATTGAGGTCGGGCGTGTAGGCGGCGTCCCCGATGCGATAGCCGAGCGCGGGAATGGCGCCATGCTGCACCAGGAAGGCCGTCATCGTCACGGCACCACCCTTCCCCAGGATGGTCCGGCTTTCGCCGGCCTCGATCGAATGCCGGGTCAGGATCGGTGGGTAGTCGCTGCCCTCCGGCGAGATGAAGCAATAGGAGAACCGCGCCATGATGTCCTTGGCGGTCGACAGGTTGAAGTAGGTCGGGATGCGCCGCCGCATGTGCATGACGACCGAGCGCAGATCGTCCATGCCGTGGGTCTGGTCGGCGTGTTCGTGGGTCAGGAACACCGCGTCGATGTGATCCACATTGGTCGAGAGCAATTGCTCGCGCAGGTCTGGCGATGTGTCGATCACGATCCGTGTCGTGCCGTGCTCGGATGTCCGTTCGACCAGCAGCGAGCAGCGGCGGCGGCGGTTCTTCGGATTGCTCGGATCGCAGGCGCCCCAGCCGAGCGCCGGGCGCGGCACGCCGGCGGAGGAGCCGCAGCCCAGGATCGTCAGCGTCAGCGTCATGCGGCTCCCGGATTCAAGCTGGCACCTTGGAGAACAGGCGGAAGAAGTTTTCGGTGGTCTGGCGCGAGATCTCTTCTAACGACACGCCGCGCGCCTCAGCCAGCACTTTTGCGACCTCGACCACATAGGCCGGCTCGTTGCGCTTGCCGCGGAACTTGCCGGGCGCAAGGTAGGGCGAGTCTGTTTCAACCAGAATACGGTCGGGCGGCAACTCGGCCGCGAGCGCGCGCAGGGCCTCCGACTTCTTGAAGGTCAGGATGCCCGTGAAGCCGATGTACAG
>NZ_JBFUES010000967.1:0-2770 GCF_056403875.1 Bradyrhizobium sp. P2_E8 | reverse complement strand
CTCTACGACGTCACGCAGGAGACCTGCGACAGGCTCGGCCTGCCCGCCTACGAGATCTCCAATCACGCGCGGCGCGGCGCCGAGTGCCGGCACAACCTGGTCTACTGGCGCGGCGAGGAATATGCCGGCATCGGCCCCGGCGCGCATGGCCGGCTCGACATCGACGGGATCAGGCACGCCACCGCCACCGAGAAGCGCCCTGAAGCCTGGCTGATGCGGGTCGAGACCAGCGGCCATGGCGTCGTCACCGACGATCTCCTGAACAGCGAGGAGCGCGCCGACGAATTCCTGCTGATGGGACTCCGTCTCGCCGAAGGCATCGACCCCGAGCGCTACACCGCCCTCTCCGGCCGCCCGCTCGACCCCAAGCGCATCGCGCTGCTGCGTGAGGAAGGGGCCATCACCGTCGACACCAGCGGCCGCCTGCGCGTGACGAGCAGCGGATTCCCGGTGCTGGACGCGGTGGTCGCGGACCTGGCGGCGTAGCGAGATTTCGTAGGGTGGATTAGCCGAAGGCGTAACCCACCCTACGGCACCGTCGTCCCGAACTACGCCCCAAAACTTTTCGGCGAGCCCGCGACCGCGACGCCGCCGCCGGTCGTCACCTTCATCACCGCGAGGCCACGTTCGTTGGTGCCGTCGGCGCGGAAGCGGAACAGGCCGTCGATGCCGGCAAAGCCCGAGGGGTTGGTGAGCACGTCGGACGAGAAGCGCGTGGTGCCTTGCGTGCGCGCGAGCGCGGCGACGAGGGCGACCGCGTCATAGGCGAGCGTTGCGGTGCGAATCGGCTCGGCGCCGTATTTGGTGCGGTAGCGGCCGGAGAAAGCGCGGAAGCCGGCCGGATCCGGCGCGGCGTAGAGGCCGCCTTGCAGGTTCGCATTCGCGTAGACGCGCGGATTGTCCCACAGGCCGGTCCCGAGCAGCTGGATGTTGCGCAGGTTCGCGCCTGCGGCCGTCATCGCATCGGCGACCGTCACCACCGCATCGCCGTCGTCGGCGATGAACAGCGCATCCGCGCTGCCGAGCTGCTGCGCCACGGCGCGCGCCGGCGTGGCGCGATCGGCACCGTATCTCTCGAACGCAACGATGCGGCCGCCACGCCGCGGCACCGCCGCCTTCACCGCGGCCTCGACCACGTTGCCATAGGCATTGTCGGGCACGAGCACGGCGACCGAGCGCTTTCCGATGCTGGCGGAATATTCGACGATGCGGTTGACGTCGGACTCCGGCAGGAAGCTCAGCAGATAGACGCCACGGCCGGCGATGCTGGAATCGGTCGAGAACGCCATGACGGAAATGCCGCGCGTGCGCGCGACCTGCGCCACCGCCGGCACCGACTGCGCAAACAGCGGTCCCAGGATGATCTCGGCGCCCTCGTCGACCGCCTGCTGCGCACCTGCCTGCGCGCCTTGCGGGCTGCCATTGTCGTCCTTGATCAGCAGCTGGATGTTCGGATTCTGGAATTCGGCCAGCGCCATCTCGGCGGCGTTGCGCATCGACTGCGCGGCGAGGCCGGCGTTGCCGGCGGCCGAGAGCGGCAGGATCACGGCGACCTTCACCCCGCCGGTGCCGGCGGTCGTGGCCTGTTGCGGCGGGCCGGCCGGCTGAGCCGGGGGCGCGGAGGAGCTGCTGAAGGGATTGGAGAACTGGCTGAGGCTCTGCTGCACGCCGGCGCAGGCCGACAGCAGCGGCGCGCCGAGCAACAGACCGAGCGCGCTCCGCCGGGTCGCACCCGACGATAGGGGCCCCGGATGGGAAGACTTTGGATGACGCGGGCCCAGCATGACAGCTTCTCTTCTGACCTGCCGTCGCCGGCCGGTCACAACAAACTTGCCGCGACAGAAGCCGCGGATTCAGGCATATTGTCGGCAAATAGTTAACCAAAACAAAAGGATAATGATCGCTTAACGCAGCCGCACATCAATTCCTGGTTAGCTGTCCGCCGTTCGTGACCCAGCATCAAGGCGGCGTTTCCGCCGCGAATATGGCGCTGGTGCTTGATCCCCTCACGAATTTGATCCCGGATGGATCACATTCCCGTCCTCTTCAGTTCCTGCCTCGCCCCTCGCTTGCCCTCTTGCCCCGGCACGATCTTTTTCGGAGGACCGGTTCCCAGCCCCGTGGATCATGCCTAAGTTCGTTTCATTATGCGCGCAAAGCCGGCCCCGATAAATACGCCTGAAGGCACAGACGCCGCACCGCGCGGCTTCTCCATCGATGCCCATCGTCTCGTGGCGCCGAAAGCGGCCGCGGGCCTCTATCTGGTCGCAACCCCGATCGGCAATCTCGGCGACATCACGCTGCGCGGGCTTCAGACGCTCGCCGGGGTCGACGTCATCGCCTGCGAGGACACCCGCATCACGCGGCGCCTGACCGAGCGCTACGACATTTCCGCGCAGCTCAAGCCCTATCACGAGCACAATGCCGAGGCCGCGCGCCCGAAGATCCTGGAGCGACTTTCGCAAGGCGGCTCGGTCGCGCTGGTGTCGGACGCCGGCACGCCGCTGATCTCCGATCCCGGCTTCAAGCTGGTGCGCGAGGTCTGCGCCGCCGGCCATGCGGTCTACGCGCTGCCCGGCCCGTCCTCGGTGCTGGCGGCGTTGTCGGTCGCGGCGCTGCCGACCGACCGCTTCTTCTTCGAGGGCTTCCTGCCGGCAAAATCCGCCGCGCGCAGGTCGCGCCTTGCCGAGCTTGCCCGCATCGATGCGACGCTGGTGATGTTCGAATCCGGCAACCGCGTGCAGGACACGCTCGCCGAGCTCGCCGAGAT
>NZ_JBFUES010000966.1:0-2774 GCF_056403875.1 Bradyrhizobium sp. P2_E8 | reverse complement strand
CTTGTTGATCGTCTCGATCATGTGCACGGGGATGCGGATGGTGCGGGCCTGGTCGGCGATCGAGCGGGTGATCGCCTGCCGGATCCACCACGTGGCGTAGGTCGAGAACTTGTAGCCGCGACGGTACTCGAACTTGTCGACCGCCTTCATCAGGCCGATGTTGCCTTCCTGGATCAGGTCGAGGAACTGCAGGCCGCGGTTGGTGTACTTCTTGGCAATCGAGATCACGAGACGGAGGTTGGCTTCCACCATCTCCTTCTTGGCCTGGCGAGCTTCGCGCTCGCCCTTCTGCACGGAGTGCACGATCTTGCGGAACTCGACGATCTCGAGGCCGGTCAGCGCGGCGAGCTGATGGACCTCGTGACGAAGGTCCTTGATGCGGTCCTTCTCGTGGTGGACGAAGTTCTTCCAGCCCTTGGCCGACAGCTTCGAGACGCGGTTGAGCCAGCGCGGATCGAGCTCCGAGCCGGTGTAGTTGCGCAGGAAATCCTCGCGCGCGACGCCGTGGCTGTCGGCGAGGCGCATCAGGCGTCCCTCATGCGAGACGAGGCGCTTGTTGATGTCGTAGAGCTGCTCGACGAGCGAGTCGATACGCGCCTGGTTGAGGCGCAGCGACTTCACCTCGACGATGATCTCGTCCTTGAGCTTGCGGTACTTGCGTTCCTGGTGCGGCGAGAGCGAGGGACCGTGCGAGGTGCTCTCGAGCTGGTTCTGGATGTCCTGCTCCTGAAGCTTGCGCAGCTTCTTGTAGCTCTCGGCGATCTTGTCGAAGATCTCGACGACCTTGGGCTTGAGCTCGGCCTCGATCGCCGCAAGCGACATCTGGTTCTCGAACTCGTCGTCCTCGTCCATGTCGGCTTCGGCGGCGGCCTCGCCCGGATCCTTCTCGGCCTCGGCGCCGTTGCCGGGGGCAGGCGCGGCGCGGAACGGGGTCGGCGCCGGTGGTGCCGCGGGCGGGGCGACATGCGCGGGCGCGCCGCCGGTCACTGCCACCGCTTCGCCGCCCTCGGCCGTGGCCTCGCCGTTCTCTCCAGCGGGACCGCCGATCATCGCGGTGTTCATGCCGCCCTTGGCTTCGGGGCCGGCATAGGTCGCTTCGAGATCGATGATGTCGCGGAGGAAGATCTTGCCTTCGTTGAGCTCGTCGCGCCAGATGATGATGGCCTGGAAGCTCAGCGGGCTTTCGCACAGACCTGCGATCATCGCCTCGCGGCCGGCCTCGATGCGCTTGGCGATCGCGATTTCGCCTTCGCGGGACAGCAGCTCGACGGTGCCCATCTCGCGCAGATACATGCGCACGGGATCGTCGGTGCGCTCGCCAGGCTCGCTCTTCTTGACCTCGGTGACGGCCTTCTGGGTGACCTCGACGAGCTCGTTGTCGGTCTCGTCCTCGCCGCCCTCGTCCTTGTCTTCCTCGCCTTCGCTATCGTCGGCTTCGGTGACGTTGATGCCCATGTCCGAGAGCATGGACATGATGTCCTCGATCTGCTCGGGCGAGGTCTGGTCGGACGGCAGGACTTCGTTGAGCTGATCGAAGGTCACGAAGCCGCGCTTCTTGGCCTGCTTGATCATCTTCTTCACGGCTGCGTCGGACAGATCGAGCAACGGCGAGGGCGCGTCCTGGGAATCCTTCTCGGGAGCATCCGCTGCCTTGTCGTCTTTTTCCTTGTCCTTCGCCTGCAGCGTCTTTGCCTTGGTGGCCATCCATTGCTCCTAAACGCGTTTCACACAGACGTTCGCCGCGCCTGCCTGAAATCACTTGAACCTGTTGCTCGACGCTCTCGCTTCGTCAGCTCTCGACACGGAAAGGGCGGCGCGCACTTCTCTCGCCACCCCCAACTTTCTCTCGCCGGAATTGCCTAACGCTTCGTGAGCCTCTTTGTCGCAGCGGATGCAGGTGTAGTGCCAACAGTGTTCGCGCGGATTCATTCCTGACGCGTCTGTTCTGCCTGCGGCCGCCTCTGGGCCAAAGTGCTACAAGACCGTTAAGCCTCGATTAACCCTGTTTTTGCCGCCAAACCATGGATTTGGCGAGTCTTTTAGCGGTTCCGGCCCCGGCCGTCCGCATGATTCTTTCATCACACGCTCTTCTGGAGCCGACCCGACAGCTCGCCAAAACCCTCGATCAGGGCCTCGGTGCCGTCGACTTCGCCTATCCGAGCCTTGACGTCACGCAGCCACGCCAAATTGGCCTCGCTGGGGTCCTCCCCCAAGGCCAGCTCGGCGTCCTTCAACTCCCTAAGTAGTGAATGCCATTGCCGATGCAAGGCAACCAGCTGGTGCCAAGTGGAGAGAACGTCGTCCCTCGCCGCGCCTTCGCGCGCGCCCCATACCGCCTGGGTCGTGATGCCATTCTCAACCCTTTGAAGAAGCTGAGAAAATCCTCCCTTTTCGATGTCGGCCCGCATCTTCTCGGCCTGCTCGCCGGGGTCCGGTGAGTGATGATGGTCGTTGGCGAAGGCGGCGATGATGCCGGCCCGCAGCTTGTGGGCCTCGGGATGGGCCAGCTCCAGGGCGGCGACCTCCTCGAGGTGCTCATGCAGCAGCCAGGGGTGGTTGATCAGGCACTGCAGGATCAGCGCCTCCCGGCGGGAGATGGCGCTGCGCTGTCCCTTCATGATCGGGCTTGTCGCAAGCTGGGGGCTCGCCGCCTGGTAGGGGCCGGAGGGTAGCGGGGTGGGGCCGGACGCGCCGCGGAACCCCTGACCGCCGAATCGATTCGCCTGCCCGCCGCCCCGCGGCTGGAACGGCCGGCCGCCCTGACCGGGGCGGAA
>NZ_JBFUES010000965.1:0-2779 GCF_056403875.1 Bradyrhizobium sp. P2_E8 | reverse complement strand
GCACCGCGGTCGAATGGTACGACTTCCTCATCTACGGCACGGCGACCGCGCTGGTGTTCAACAAGGTCTTCTTCGCGGCCGGCAATCCCACGCTCGCCACCATCGCCGCCTTCGGCACCTATGCGGTCGGTTTCCTGGCGCGGCCGCTGGGCGCTGCGATCTTCGGTCATTACGGCGACCGGGTCGGCCGCAAGGCGATGCTCGCGATCACGATCATGGTGATGGGCATCGGCACCTTCCTGATCGGCCTGCTTCCGACCTACCAGCAGATCGGCATCGCCGCACCTTTGCTCCTGATCGGCCTTCGTTTCCTCCAGGGCATCGGCCTCGGCGGCGAATGGGGCGGGGCGGTGCTGATGGTGGTGGAGAACTGTCCGACGCACCGCCGCGGCCTGCTCGGCAGCATGGTGCAGGTCGGTAATCCCATCGGCAATCTCGCCGCGATCGGCATGTTTGCGCTGGTGGCGAGCCTACCGGAAAGCGACTTCATGACCTACGGCTGGCGCATTCCCTTCCTGATCTCGATCCTCCTGGTCGGCGTCGGTCTCTACATCCGCCTCAACATGGAAGAGACCGCGGCCTTCCGTCAGGTCCAGGCCAAGAAGGACGTCGCGAAGCTGCCGCTGGTCGAGATCTTCAGGCATCACCGCAGGCCGTTCTTCACCGCGGTTGGTCTGAAGATCTCCGAGATCGCCTATGCCAGCATCGGCGGCGTGTTCGTGATGTCCTATGCCACGGCCAATCTCGGTCTGTCGCGCACGGTGGTGCTGAATGGCGCGTTCGCCGCATCGCTGGTCGCGCTGCTTGCCATTCCCTTGTTCGGCTGGCTGTCCGACCTCGTCGGCCGCAAGACGATGTTCTATGCGAGCTGCCTGTTCTCGGCGCTGTTTGCCTTCCCGCTGTTCTGGCTGCTCAATACCCGCGATCCCACCATCGTCATCTGCACCATCGTGGTCGCGATCACCTTCGGCCAGATGGTGATGTTCGGCATCGGCGCGCCCTGGTACTCCGAGCTGTTCACCGCGCGGCTGCGCTATAGCGGCGCCTCGCTCGGATTTCAGGTCGGTGCGGCCCTGAGCGGCGGGTTGACGCCGCTGGTCGCTGCGTCTCTGATGGCCTGGAGCGGCGGCGCAACCTGGCCCGTCTCGCTGCTGCTGATCGCCTGCGCGGCCATCACGGCAACGGCGACGACGTTCGCGCCGGAAATGGCGAACAAGGAACTGACCTGATCCCGCGGCGCGCCGCGTCTTGCGGCGCGCCATCGCTTCTCACAAGGATTTGTCATGCTCGACACCGTCAGCGCCGGCTCGGCGCAGAAGACAGCGCAGCTCGGCTGGACCGGCGTGGTGCGCTTCCTCCATCTCGCCCCGCGTGCATTCCTGCCGATGCGCGCAGCTGAAACGATCACCCTCGTCGCCGGCAAGGGGATCGAGGGCGACCGCTACATGATCGGCAACGAAGAGGGGTTTTATTCGCACAAGCCGGAAGAGGGCCGGCAGGTCACCCTGTTCGAACTCGAGACGCTGGTAGCGCTCAAGCGTGATGCCGGCATCGAGCTCGGCCCGGAGGAGCATCGGCGCAACGTCACGGTTGAAGGCGTGCCGCTGAATCATCTGGTCGGCCGCCGCTTCTGGCTCGGGGAAACCCTGCTGGAGGCAACCCGTCTGTCGGTGCCGTGCCGGCATATCGAAGAGATCACCGGCAAGGCGATCTTCGATCCCCTGATCAATCGCTCCGGCCTGAACTGCAAGATCCTGCAAGGCGGCACCGTCAAGGTTGGCGATACCGTGCGGAACGCGGCATGAAGGTGCGTCCGATCACGACGATCAAGACGGTCGTCACCGGCATCGAGGAGGCGGGGGCAGGCATAAAACTGTTCACACTGGCCGATCCCGACCGTTGGGAGTTGCCGCCCTTCAAGCCCGGCGCGCACATCGACCTGCATCTGCCGAACGGACTCGTCCGCACCTATTCGCTGTGCAACGAGCCCGCCGACCATGCGCGCTATGTTGTAGCGGTCAAGCGTGAGGCTGATGGGCGTGGCGGTTCCCGCGCGCTTCACGACGAGGTTRCAATCGGCGACGTGATCGGCGTCTCGCTGCCGCGCGGCGGGCTCGATCCCGGTGCAGGCATTGCGCGCCAGGTGTTCATCGCCGGTGGCATCGGCGTGACGCCGTTCCTGTCGATGGCGCGGCATCTTTCGCGAACTGGCGATGCCGACTTCGTGCTGCATCTGGTCGTGCGCGAGGAGATGCCGCTCGCCGCGCATCTCGCGCCGCTGATCGATGCGGGCCGTGTCGTCGTGCACTGCACCTCGCGGACCGGGCGTCCTGATCTCGCGGCGCTCATCGGGGAGGGCGGGGCGGACACGCTGGTCGCCTGTTGCGGGCCGGAAGGCATGACTGAGGCTTTCGAGCAGGCGATCGCAGCCTGGCCCGCCGCCAATGTCCATATCGAGCGCTTCATCGCGCCGCCGCCGGTCATCGATCCCGACGCAAAGCCCTTCACGCTGTCACTGGCGCGCTCGGGCGCCGAGATCCATGTGCGCGCCGGTCAGACCATGCTCGCCGCGTTGCAGGAAGGCGGCGTCGACATCGCGACCTCCTGCTGCGGGGGCATCTGCGGCGCCTGCAAGGTCGGTTGGATCGAGGGCAAGCCCGTGCACCGCGACCGCATCCTGTCGCCGTATGAGCGCGAGCGCTATCTCATGGTTTGCGTCGCCGGATCAGACGCGGAACGGCTGGTGCTGGATCTCTGAGCTACCAGTGCACGCTCTGGC
>NZ_JBFUES010000964.1:0-2782 GCF_056403875.1 Bradyrhizobium sp. P2_E8 | reverse complement strand
ACCTGAGCGCGCGCCTCGTCCTTCGAGACGACCGCTTTGCGGTCTCCTCAGGATGAGGCTCATCGACATCGGTGCCGGTGAAATGGCGGCCGCATACTCCATCCTCATCCTGAGGAGCCCGCCAAAAGCGGGCGTCTCGAAGGATGGCCGCAACGAAACTGCTCTCAAATGCGGTTGCCCTTCGATTTCAGGCAAGGCGCGGGGCACAGGCGAGGGGGCACCGACCCTCTGCCTGCGTCGCACGCCGGTTCGCTCGCGCGCTATTTCGCGGCCCATTTGTTGAAGCGCTCGGTCAAGCGGTCGATGTTCTCGAGCCAGAAGCCCACGTTGATCTCGACCGCGTTCTTGATGTTGTCAGGCGCGGTCGGCAGATCTTTCAGGACTGCCGGCTGGATCAGGGCGGCGGCGTCCTTGTTCGAGGTGCCGTAGGCGATGTTCTCCGACAGTTTCGACTGGTTCTCCGCCTTGCCCGCGAAGTCCAGGAACTTGTAGGCCGCGTCCTTGTTCGGGCTGCCCTTCAGGATGACCCAGCTGTCGAGGGTGAAGAGCGCGCCGTCCCACACCATGCCAAAATTCTTCTTCTCGTTCTTGTTCGCGGTGTCGATGCGGCCATTGTAGACCGAGGTCATCGCCACCTCGCCGGAGGCGAGCAATTGCGGCGGCTGGGCGCCGGCCTTCCACCAGACGAGGTCGCCCTTGATGGTGTCGAGCTTCTTGAACGCGCGATCGACGCCATCGTCGGTCGCCAGCACCTTGTAGACGTCCTTCGGCGGGACGCCGTCGGCCATGAGGGCGATCTCCAGCGTGGTCTTCGGGCCCTGACGCAGCGCGCGCTTGCCCGGAATCTTCTTGGTGTCGAAGAAGTCGGCCCAGCCCTTGGGCGCGTCCTTCAGCTTGTCCTTGTCGTAGCCGAGGACGAAATCATAGAGGATGGCGCCGACGCCGCAGGGATTGACCGACGGCGGGATATAGGCGGCCTCGCCGCCGATCTTGGAGTAATCGAGCTTCTCGAACAGGCCTTCCTCGCAGCCGACGGCGAGTTCGTCGCTCTCGACCTGGACGACGTCCCAGGTGGCGGCGCCACCCTGCACCTTGGCGCGCAATACGCCGACACCGCCGTCCCAGGACTCGTCGTTCATCGGGACGCCGGCTGCCTTCTTGAACGGCTCGAAATAGACCTTCTTCTGGGCATCCTGATACGCCCCGCCCCACGACACGACCGTGAGGTCACGCGCCTGCGCGACCGTCGCCAGCGCAGCGCTGGCGCTCAGTGCCGCGGCCAGGCCCAGAGCGATCTTGCCAATCTTGCGCTTCAGCATGGTCTTTGTTCCTTCTTTATGTGAGTTGCATTGTAGTTGATCGATGCGGATCCGCTTGCGTTGGATCAGGCGGGATCGAGGGCCAGGCAGTCCTCGGGGCGGAAGGTGATGAACACGTTTTCGCCAGGCCTCAGGCTACCATGTCTCAGGCTGTCATGCGCTCCCGGCTGAAGCTTGACCATGAACTCCCCGTTGCCGGCGACATTGAGCACGGCCAGCGCGTGGTCGCCGAGATAGATGGTGTTCTGAACCCTGGCCGGCAGACGGTTCGGTCCTTCGCTGGAGGCGCCATCCGGGACAATGGCGACGCGCTCCGGCCGCACCGACAGGGAGGTTGATGCGCCCGCGCCTGATACATTGACCGCCCGCGCGGTCACGGCGCCACCACCAGCCAGCGCGACGCGGCAATATTCCTTTTCGACTGTCTCGACGGTGCCGGCCAGCACATTGTTCTCGCCGATGAAGTGAGCGACGAAGCTGTTCACCGGATGCTCGTACAGCGCGTCGGGCCTGTCGATCTGCTGCACGATGCCGTCGTTGAACACGGCGATGCGGTCCGACATGGTGAGCGCTTCACTCTGATCGTGAGTGACGTAGACGACGGTGATGCCCATCGTCTCGTGCAGTTGCTTGATCTCCAGTTGCATCTGCTCCCGCAGGCGCTTGTCGAGGGCGCCAAGGGGCTCGTCCATCAGCACGAGTTGCGGATTGAAAACCAGCGCGCGGGCCAGGGCCACGCGCTGCTGCTGACCGCCGGACAGCTGCCCGGGCCGCCGGTGCGCCAGGGGTTCCATCTTGATCATGCGCAACGCGGCCCTGACGCGCTCCTGCGCTTCCGCCTTGCTCGTCTTGCGAACGGACAGCGGGAAGGCGATATTTTCTGCAATCGTCAGGTGTGGAAACAAGGCATAGTTCTGGAACACCATGCCGATGTCGCGCTTATGGGGCGGCACGTTCTTGATAGGCCGGTCGGCGAGATAAATCTCGCCATGGGTCGGAACCTCGAAGCCGGCCAGCATCATCAGCGTGGTCGTCTTGCCCGAGCCCGACGGGCCGAGCAGCGTGATGAACTCGCCCTTCCTGATGTCGAGATCGAGGTTCTTCACCACGAGGTGCTCGCCATCATAGGTTTTCTGAATGCCGGAGAAGCGCACCAGTGCCGGCGCAGACGTGACCATGCCGGCTTCCATCTTGTCCTCGCGTTATCAGCTACAGTGCTGCCAGGACCTCGTTCGAGGTTACGAGGAACAGCTTAGCACCCTCCGACGAGAATGCCAGCGGCGCAAGCGAAGGCGCAGGCGGGCCCGGACAGCGAAGGCGCGCTACATCCCCGACAGCTTCGTCACATACACGTTGAGCGAGCCGCCGGCCTCGGCGACCACGCGCAGCGTCTTGGAATCGAAGGCAATGTCGGCGAGCGTCAGGCTGTCGATCTTCGCGTCGACCTTGAGGCCGTCCTCGCT
>NZ_JBFUES010000963.1:0-2782 GCF_056403875.1 Bradyrhizobium sp. P2_E8 | reverse complement strand
CGCTTGGGGCGGGCTCCTCACCATGAGGGTCCAAGATATCCCGCAAGCAAGACCTCATCCTGAGGAGCCCGCAAAAAGCGGGCGTCTCGAAGGATGGCCACTAAGGAAGACGCCAACGGTCAGCCGATCGCTATTCCGTTGCCGACGGTCCGGTTCAAGACCTGGGTCGATTTCTCGATGCGTTCGGCGGCGGCGTTCAACGCATTCACCACCGCGTTCTGCGTCATCCTGGCGCGCTCGACGGCGGCATTGCGGAAATCCCGCAGCTCGGTCAATTCCTGCTCCATGGCGCGGACGCGGTTGCCGGCGTCGACCAGTTCGTCGCAGACGGTCAGCGCCGCCATCACCGTGAGCCTGGCATCACCGATCTCGCCGAATTTTCCACGCAGTGACTGAATCCGCGTCTCCAGGCTTTCGGCGAGCTTGAGCAGCCGCACCTCCTGGCCCTCCTCGCAGGCCATGCGGTATTGCCGGCCATTGATGGTGACGTTGATGTGGCTCATCCATCCTCTCCGGTATCGAGCACCGAGCGTATCGTGACGATTGCGGAATCCAGCCGGTCGGAGATCTCGCGATTGGTGCGCTCCAGCTTGCGCGCCTTCACCAGCGCACCATCGAGCTCATCGGCAAGCCGCGAGCGGTCCGCGCCGAGTGCCTGGATTCGCGCAGCGAGTTCGTTCTCGTCGCGATCGGCATCGCGCCGCCGCTCGACCGCGCTTTCGAGCGCGTCGAGCGCCGCCATGAGCCTGCGGGTCGCGATCTCGATCTCGACGGCGGAGGACTCGGTCATGGCGGAACTGTTGGAAACGCGATCGTTCATGCGGTCAGCGGCGGACCTTGGTGGCCTTTGCATCGGGGCTTGCCGCCCAGCAAAAGACTCGGTTCGGCAAGCGGTTAGAAGCAGAAATTTACGTGGCAAGCTAGCAAATCGCAACGTCGCCGCGAAACTATGCACCGATAGATCGGCCCTCGGCATGCCGGCCGGCTGGTTCCCGATCTGCATGATCCGCGGCTGCGGCTTTTCCGGATCAGGCCGTACGCAACTTTTGCGGCCAAACCGGCGTTTGATTGCCTTGGACTCCCGGAACCGAGATGCTATCCAGCCCCCAACCTCCCGTGACCGCCAGGCTCGATCCAGCGCGGCGCACACGGCCATCAAGCACCTCATTCCAGACGGATTTTCATCATGATGCAGCTCGATGCCACCCGTATGGCCCATACGCAGGTCGACCACACCCGTATGGCCAACGCGATCCGCGGCCTTTCGATGGACGCTGTCGAGAAGGCGAAATCGGGTCATCCCGGCCTACCGATGGGCGCCGCCGACATCGCCACGGTGCTGTTCACGCAATTCCTGAAATTCGACGCCGCCGCGCCCGCCTGGCCGGACCGCGACCGCTTCGTGCTCTCGGCCGGCCACGGCTCGATGCTGCTCTATTCGCTGCTGTATCTCACCGGCAATGCCGAGATGACGCTGGACCAGCTCAAGCAGTTCCGCCAGCTCGGCGGGCTGACGCCTGGCCACCCCGAGAACTTCCACACCAAGGGCATCGAGACCACCACCGGTCCGCTCGGCCAGGGCATCTCGACCGCGGTCGGCATGGCGCTCGCCGAGAAGATGCTCGCCGCCGAGTTCGGCAAGAAGATCGTCGACCACCACACCTTCGTGCTCGCCTCCGACGGCGACCTGATGGAAGGCGTGTCGCAGGAAGCGATCGCGATGGCCGGGCACTGGAAGCTCAACAAGCTGATCGTGCTCTACGACGACAACGGCATCTCGATCGACGGCCCGACCTCGCTCGCCGATTCCGTCGACCAGGTGAAGCGCTTCAAGTCCGCCGGCTGGGCCGCCGAGAAGATCGACGGCCAGGATCAGGCCGCGATCGCCGACGCCATCACGCGCGCGAAGAAGTCGAACAAGCCGACGCTGATCGCCTGCCGCACCACCATCGGCTTCGGCGCGCCGCACAAGGCCGGCACGTCGAAGGTGCATGGCGAAGCGCTCGGCGCCGAGGAGCTCAAGGCCGCCAAGGAAAATCTCGGCATCTCGCTCGAGCCGTTCTCGGTGCCCGACGACGTGCTGAAGGCCTGGCGCGCGGCCGGCAGCCGCGGCGCCGTGGCCCGCCAGGAATGGGAAGGACGGCTCGGTGAGCTCGGCAGCCGCAAGCGCGCCGAGTTCGAGCGCCGCCTGCGCCACGAGCGTCCGGCCTCGCTCGCAAAGGCGGTGCGCGCGTACAAGAAGGAGCTGCTGGAAAAGCCGCTGGTTGCGGCCACCCGCAAATCCTCGGAAGCCGTGATCGAGGTCATTGCCGGCGCGATGCCGATGGAGTTCCTCGCAGGCTCGGCCGACCTCACCGGCTCCAACAACAACAAGGCGAAGTCGGCGACCGCTTTCTCCGCCAAGACGCCGAAGGGCCGCTTCATCCATTACGGCATCCGCGAGCACGGCATGGCCGCCGCGATGAACGGCATCTTCCTGCACGGCGGCTTCGCGCCGAACGGCGCAACCTTCCTGGTGTTCACCGACTATGCGCGTCCGGCGATGCGCCTTGCCGCGCTGATGGGCACTGGTGTCGTCTACTCGGCGACCGCTTTCTCCGCCAAGACGCCGAAGGGCCGCTTCATCCATTACGGCATCCGCGAGCACGGCATGGCCGCCGCGATGAACGGCATCTTCCTGCACGGCGGCTTCGCGCCGAACGGCGCAACCTTCCTGGTGTTCACCGACTATGCGCGTCCGGCGATGCGCCTTGCCGCGCTGATGGGCACTGGTGTCGTCTAC
>NZ_JBFUES010000962.1:0-2793 GCF_056403875.1 Bradyrhizobium sp. P2_E8 | reverse complement strand
CACCGAGGCGGTCGCCGAAGTGCCCGTCGACGGCGAGAGCGCCTTCCTCGACATCGACACGCCGCAGGCGCTGGAAGCGGCAAGACGCGGATAGTGACTCTTGTAGGGTGGGTTAGCGCAGCGTAACCCGCCATGCTTCAGCGATAGCGGAACGAAGTTGGTGGATTACGCTTCGCTAATCCACCCTACGGCATCTCCCAAGCCCGCCGATTTCAACCACCCGTTCACCATCTGGAAACGACCACCGCTTAGAGTCCTCCGCACCTGCCTTGGGGGGAGGGGTTTTTCCATGGCTTCGAATGTCGTCGCGCGCCGTTGCGCGATGTTTTTCTTTGCGTTGTCTGTTTGTGTCGCGGGCGCTCGCCACATCACGGATGCACATGCCGCCGGCGCGTTTGCGGTCGGCAAGTGCGGTGCCTATGGCCAGGCTTTCGATTACGGCGCCGAGCACGAGGCCCGCGCCGTGGCGCAGAAGCAGTGCAAGGGCGATTGCACGACGGTGACGATGAAGCGCGCATGCGCTGCGATGTCGGTCGACCTCGCCAACCCCTGCGGTGCGTATGGTTATGCCGTCAAGCCGAAGATCTCCGCCTCGCTCAATGCCGCCACGCGCGAATGCTACAAGTATGGCGGCAAGGAATGCGTGATCCGCGCCTGGGCCTGCGACGCGAAGGGTTGAATTCTCCTCCGTCATTCCGGGGCGTCGCGCAGCGACGAACCCGGAATCTCGTGCGATAATCTCCGGATTCCGGGTCCGCGCCAGACGGCGTATCCCGGAATGACGATTCTTTGGAGATATGCATGCAGTTCGACACCAAGATCGCCGTCGTGATCCGCTCCGATCTTCAGGCCTGGCAGAAGCTCAACGTGGCGGCTTTCCTCACCAGCGGCATCGCGGCGGCTTTTTCCGAATGCATCGGTGAGCCCTATGAGGATGCCTCGGGCACGAAATATCACGCGCTGATCGGCCAGCCGATCCTGATCTACGGCGCCGACGGTCCGGCGCTGTCGCGCGCGCTCGACCGTGCGCTCACCCGCAACGTGGTGCCGGCGGTCTATACCGAGGACATGTTCAAGACCACGCATGATGCCGCCAATCGCGAGGTGGTGAAGGCGGTGGCGCGTGCCGATCTCAGCCTCGTCGGTATCGCTGTTCGCGCCGAGCGCAAGGTGATCGATAAGATCGTCGACGGCCTCAAGTTCCATAGCTGACACGTCCCCGCGCCTCGCGCCGCGTCGTCATCGCGATGTCACGATGGCGCGAGCGCTTGCGCAAACTTTGTGCGGTTTGATTCCAATCAAGGGGGAGCCTTGCGGCCTGGCTAGTCTGCTCCGCGCAATGCAAGGGAGCAGACCGATGCCGACCATGAAAGCCGCAATCGTCAGACAATTCGGCAAGCCGCTGGTGATCGAGGACGTGCCGGTGCCGCAGCCCGGCCCCGGCGAGGTTCTGGTCAAGGTGAAGGCCTGCGGCGTCTGCCACACCGATCTGCACGCCGCCTCCGGCGACTGGCCGGTGAAGCCGGTTCCGCCCTTCATTCCCGGCCACGAGGTTGCCGGCATCGTCGCCGCGCTCGGATCCGGCGTGAAAAATCTGAAGGTGGGCGATGCCGTCGGCGTCGCCTGGCTGCACGACGCCTGCATGTCCTGCGAATATTGCGAGACCGGCTGGGAGACGCTGTGCGAGCACCAGCACAACACCGGCTACAGCGTGAACGGCGGTTTTGCCGAATACGTCATCGCCTCGGCTGCCTTCGCCGCCAAACTGCCGGCGACGATCGATTTTGCCGGCGTCGCGCCGATCCTGTGCGCCGGCGTCACCACCTACAAGGGCTTGAAGGAGACGGAGGCAAAGCCCGGCGAGTGGGTCGTGATCTCGGGGGTCGGCGGGCTCGGCCATGTCGCGGTCCAGTTTGCCAAGGCGATGGGGCTCAAGGTCGCGGCCGTCGATATCGCCGAGGACAAGCTCAAGCTCGCCCGCGAGACCGGCGCCGACCTCGCGGTCAACGCGCTCGCGGCCGATGCCGTGGACAAGGTGTTGGCGGCAACCGGGGGAGGGGCGCACGGCGTGCTGGTGACGGCGGTCTCGACCGCCGCCTTTGCCCAGGCACTGAAGATGGTGCGGCGGAAGGGCACCGTCAGCCTCGTCGGCCTGCCGCCGGGCGAATTCCCGACGCCGATCTTCGACGTCGTGCTCAAGCGCATCACCGTGCGCGGCTCCATCGTCGGCACCCGCCGCGACCTCGACGAAGCCATCGCGTTCGCCGCGGACGGCAAGGTCAAGGCCGAGGTGACGAAGGTGCCGCTCGCAGAGATCAACGACGTCTTCGACCGGATGAAGGCCGGCAAGATCGACGGCCGCATGGTGCTGGACTTTGGCTAGTGCCTCACCCGGGCGGCATCTTTTCGAATTTCGGCAGGCCTGGGTCGAGATGATCCCAGCCATGCCCGCGCGCTCCGTAGGTCACCGCCTGCGGCTTGTAGCGGGCGGGCTCGTCGAGGCTTGCGGCGCGGATGGTGAAGATGTCGGGCATGGCGGCAAAGGTCAGGTAAACAGGCAAGCCGCACTGGGGGCAGAAGCCGCGCGTCTTCACATTGCCGCTGTCGCCGACCATGTCCCAATGCTTCGCCTCGCCGCTCAGCGTGACGCCGGCGCGCGCGAAGGTCGCGTAGGAGCCGTGGCCGCTGCCGCTTTCCCGCTGGCAGTCCCGGCACTGGCAGTGATTACTGAAGATGGGCTCACTGGTGATCGAATAGCGGATCGCGCCGCAGGCGCAGCCGCCGGTATATGGC
>NZ_JBFUES010000961.1:0-2799 GCF_056403875.1 Bradyrhizobium sp. P2_E8 | reverse complement strand
AGCCCGGCCTGTTCCAGGTGCCGGGCAGTACCGCGACCACGTTGATCTGGCGTCCGCCCGCGATCGGATAGGCGACGAGGTGGGCGTTCGGGCCCATCCAGAGCTGGACCCGGCGCGCGGTGTAGTCCTTCGGCAGCTGCGTGGCATCGAGTGTACCGCGCCAGGCGATCAGCCCGGAGAAGCGCGGCTGGATCTCGGGAAACAGATGCTGGCGTACCGTCGACCAGATGCCGTCGGCGCCGATCAGCGCGCTGGCGAGATCGCTGCGGCGGATCGTGCCACTGCGATGGACGACGGTCAGGCCCTTGGCGTGAGGCGCGACGTCTTCGTAGGTCGCACCCAGCTTCAGGTCGATGTCGGGATGGTCGGAGACTGCGCCGGCCAGCGCGGATTGCAGGTCGGCACGGTGCACCACCCAATAGGGGGCGCCGGCGCGCATGGATGCCGCTTCACCCAGTGGCATGCGCAGGAGTTCGCCGCCGGCCCGCGCACTCATGATCGAGACCGCCTCCGGGACGACGGCGCGCAGCTTGAGCCGTTCGGTCAGGCCGAGCTCGACCAGCACGCGGCTCGCATTGGGGGAGAGTTGCAGGCCCGCACCGACTTCCTCGAGGCGCTCGGCCTTTTCCAGCACGACGATGCGGAAGCCGCGCGACGCCAGCGCAAGCGCGGCCGTCAGGCCACCGATTCCGGCACCGGCGATGACAATCGTTCGGGAGAGCGCCACCCCTGACCGGTGGACGCGGTCAGGCCACCTTGTCCTTCAGGACACATTCCGGCGGTCGGGCTTCGCCGGCCTTCAGGTCGGTCGCGAAGCGGTACAGCGTCGAGCAGTAGGGGCAGATGATCTCGTTGTCGTTGCCGAGGTCGAGGAAGACGTGCGGATGATCGAACGGAGGGTTGGCGCCCACGCACATGAACTCTTGCGAGCCGATCTCGATGACGGGAACACCGGCATCGTTATGGAAGTGCGGGACGACATGGTCGGACATCGTAGTTCATCCTGGAGTGGCAATGGCGGCAGACACAATCAAAAACTGACGCGGCATCTTTGAGGCGCCGCGGACCATACTGGCGGGTGCAGATGATTGCTAGTCCAGCGGAACCGAAAGCTCCGCAATTGCCCCATGCTCATTTGCTCATGCAAATTCGACACAATCTTGCGGCCTGAGAGAAGCCCTTCTTTCGTCGGGGACGTTGTGTCGCAATTTTGGCATACTATGTCTGTGGACGTGCAATTGCGGCAAAAGACCAACCATCAGGCGCAAACGATCTAGGCAAACGATCTAGCTAGGCAAACGATCTAGGAAGTCCGGGCTCTTGGCATGAAGTGGCTGCGAATCAGCACAGCGTTGACCGGCATCGCCGCATGCAGCTTCATGCTCGCACAGGTCGCGCCGCACGCCCGCGAGGCCGGCGCGATTTTCGCCGCCCAGGACGATCCGGCCGCGTTGTCCGAGCTGAAGCTCGACGCCGTTCTGCGGCACAACGACCGTCTGGTTCAGGACAATATCGAGGCTGCGCTCGCCGCTGATGATGCCGATCTCGCCGACAGTTTTGTTGCGCTGGCGCGTGACCGCAACATCGCGCTGCCCGACGACCTCCTGAGCCGCGTAAGCGATGCGGTCAAGGCCGAACACTCCACCTCGCATTTCGCCAAGCGCTTCGCCACCGGGCTCGTCACCGGCAGCGCCGACGATGTTGCGAGCCTGTCCGGAACGGTGGCCGGCGATCTCTTCGTGATCGGCGACGTCAGGGACGTCGTGCGCGAGGGCAAGCATCTCGCCATGGGCGAGGACACCGATCGCCTGGTGCTGGGCCTTGCAGCCGCGGGCCTTGTGGTGACGGCGGCAACCTATGTGTCCGTCGGCGGCGCCGCGCCCATGCGCGCCGGCCTGACGCTGGTGAAGGATGCGCGGAAAGTCGGGCGGCTCGGCGAGGGCCTCGCGGCCTGGGCCGGCCGGTCCGCGCGCGAGGTCGTCGACACGCCGATGCTCCAGAACGCGGTGGCGTCCGGCTCGGTGCTGCGGCCGGGCCAGACCGTGAGCGCGATCAAGGCCGCGTTCCGGGCCGAGAAGGCCGGTGCCCTGGTCCGGCTCGGCAAGGACGTCACGCGCGTTGCCGAGAAGACCGGCACGCGCGGCGCCATGGACAGCTTGCGCATCGCCGAAGGCCCCAAGGACGTCGCGCGCGCGGCGCGGCTTGCGGAAGCGCAGGGCAGCAAGACCCGCGCGATCATGAAGCTCCTGGGCCGCGGCGCGCTGCTGCTCGTCGCCGGCGCGTTCGATCTTGCGCTCTGGCTGCTCGGTGCGGCGCTGACGCTGTTCGGCCTGTTGTCCTCGATCAAGGCCACCACCGAGCGCCTGACGCAAGCCTGGTGCGATCGCAGACGGGCGCGGCGGCTTCGCCGGGCGCAGGTCGCCGCCGAAGCCGCTCTGGCAGGCGCGGCCGGTACGGCCTAAAATCAACCCTTCCCCTCAAGACCGCGGAATATCTGATGCCGAGCTTTCACAACGGCGCCGTTGAAATTGCCTATCTCGACGAAGGCGAGGGCGATCCGATCATCCTGGTGCACGGCTTTGCCTCCAGCAAGAACGTGAACTGGGTCTATCCGACCTGGGTCTCGGAGCTGCGCAAGAACGGCCGCCGTGTCATCGCGCTCGACAATCGCGGCCATGGCGAAAGCGCAAAGCTCTACGAGCCCGCGCAGTACTCGATCCCGACCATGGCCGGCGACGTGCTCGCGCTGATGGACCATCTCGCCATCCCGCAGGCCGACATCATGGGCTATTCGATGGG
>NZ_JBFUES010000960.1:0-2801 GCF_056403875.1 Bradyrhizobium sp. P2_E8 | reverse complement strand
GCCGTGCACCGGCTCGTACAGCGCCTTGCGCTTCTTGCTCTTGACGTCGACCTCGCCGAGCGAGGCCGAGGGCAGCATGCCGAGCGAGCCGGTCAGCATCGCCGCGATGTCGGACAGCATGTCGCCGAACAGATTGTCCGTGACGATGACGTCGAACTGCTTCGGCCACTTCACCAGCATCATGCCGCCGGAATCGGCGAGCTGATGCTCGAGCGTGACATCGGGATATTCGCGCTTGTGGACCTGCGTGACGACCTCGTTCCAGAGCACGCCCGACTTCATGACGTTGCGCTTCTCCATCGACGTCACCTTGTTCTTGCGCTTCTTGGCAAGGTCGAAGGCGACGCGGGCGATGCGCTCGATCTCATAGGTGTCGTAGACCTGGGTATCGATGGCGCGCTTCTGGCCGTTGCCGAGATCGGTGATGGTCTTGGGCTCGCCGAAATAGACGCCGCCGGTGAGCTCGCGCACGATGACGATGTCGAGGCCCTCGATCGCCTCGCGCTTCAGGCTCGAGGCATCGGCCAGCGCCGGGTAGCACACGGCGGGGCGGAGGTTGGCGAACAGGCCGAGATCCTTGCGCAGGCGGAGCAGGCCGGCTTCGGGGCGCACCTCGTAGGGAACGGCGTCCCACTTGGGACCACCGACCGCGCCGAAGATGATGGCGTCGGCGGCAAGCGCCTTGGCCATGTYGCCCTCGGAGATCGACACCTTGTGCGCGTCATAGGCGGAGCCGCCGACGAGGCCGGTATCGGTCTCGAATTTGGCGATCCCGGCCGAATTGAGCCAGTCGATCAGCCGCTTCACCTCGCCCATCACCTCGGGGCCGATACCGTCGCCGGGAAGCAGCAGCAGTTTGTGGGTCGCCATGGTCAGATCCTTCTCAATCCTCTCTCGTCATTCCGGGGCGCGAGCAAAGCGAGCGAGCCCGKAATCCATCAGGCCACGCAACAAGTGGTGGAATGGATTCCGGGCTCGCGCCAAAAGGCGCGCCCCGGAATGACGGCCGGCCGGAGTGCTAGAGCGGTGTTGCGCGCTTGGCAAGACACCATTGCCGCGCCGCGGCTGTGCAAGACCGGCAGGGCCTGCCACAGTGCGGGTCGCCGGAGTACCCCCTTGTGCACGCCCCTGACCGCCCCCCGCCCGACGCGCACCCCGCGCGGCTGATCCTGACCCTGTCGCTGGCGGCGACGGTCGGGCTCGGCATCGGCCGCTTTGCCTATGCGCTGGTGCTGCCCGACATGCGGGAGGACCTCGGCTGGTCCTACTCGGCGGCCGGTTTCATGAACACCATCAACGCCGTCGGCTACCTCGTGGGCGCGCTGGTGGCGTCCCGGCTGATCCGGCGCGTCGGCTGGTCGGCCGCGATCCGCGTGGGAACCCTGGCCTGCGTCGCTGCGCTCGCCACCTGCGCGCTGACAGGCAATTTCGTGGCGCTGAGCCTGGCACGCCTGGTGCTGGGCCTGGGGGCAGCGGCCGGCTTCGTCGCCGGGGGCGCCCTGGCCGCGTCGATTGCGCAATCGCGCCCGGAGCGGGCGAATTTCCTGCTCAGCCTGTACTATGCCGGCCCCGGGATCGGCATTCTCGCCTCGGGGCTGATCGCCCCGTTCACGCTCCAGCATTTCGGGCCGGGCTCGTGGTGGCTGGTGTGGTGGGCGCTGACGCTGCTCTCGGCCGCGATGACCGTGCCTCTGTTCCTGATCCGCATCGAGAGCCGAGCGCGTTTCACGGAAGGCGGCCATGCCTCCTTCGCCATTCTCCCCGTGCTGATCTATCTCGCCGGCTACTTCCTGTTCGGCGCCGGCTACATCGCCTACATGACCTTCATGATCGCCTATGTGCGCGACGGCGGCGGTGGTGCCGCAGCGCAAGCCGCGTTCTGGAGCCTGATCGGCCTCAGTGCCTTCGTCACGCCGTGGGTCTGGCGCGGCGTGCTCGCGCTGGATCGCGGCGGGCTTGCCACCGCCATCATCCTCGGCACCAACGCGGTCGGCGCGGGCCTGCCGATGCTGGGACATTCGACCGCGTGGCTTGCGACCTCGGCGGTCGTGTTCGGCGTCGCCTTCTTCGCCGTGGTCGGCTCGACCACGGCCTTCGTCCGCTTCAATTATCCGCCCGAGGTGTGGCCGACCGCGATCGCGGCAATGACGATCTCGTTCGGCGTCGGGCAGACGCTGGGACCGATCGTGGTCGGCGCGATCACGGATGCGCTGGGCAGCCTGAGTTATGCGCTGAACGTCTCGGCGGCGCTGCTGGCGCTTGGGGCCTTCGCGACGCTGTGCCAGCGGAAGGTGGGGCCAGCCAAATAAACGGTGTCGTAGGGTGGGTTAGCCCGCGGCCGCGCGCAGCGCGGTCCGCTGGCGTAACCCAGCACTTCTTTTTTCACCGCGGAAACCAAAGAGGTGGGTTACGCCCACCGGACTGCGCTTCGCGCAGCCGCAAGGCTAACCCACCCTACAGCAGCGCAGCTAGCTCCCACTGAACGAATTATACCCCTGGTCTTCCCAATAGCCGCCCTTGTAGTCGTTGGTGACTTCCATCGAGACGACGTATTTCGGGTTCTTGAAGCCGAGCTTGGTCGGCACGCGGATCTTCATTGGGAAACCATAAGCGCGCGGCAGGATCTCGCCCGCGTATTTGAACGTCATCTGGGTCTGCGGATGCAGCGCGCTGCGCATGTCCAGAGGCGAGTTGTAGCCGTCCTTGTCGGCGCATTGGAACCAGACGTATTTCGCGCGCGTGTCGGCGCCGACCAGCTTGAGGAAATCGCGGAGCGGCGTGCCGGTCCAGCTGCCGATCGC
>NZ_JBFUES010000959.1:0-2815 GCF_056403875.1 Bradyrhizobium sp. P2_E8 | reverse complement strand
CCGCAATCCTGATGCTGGTCACAGCGGCATTTGGCGCAACATTCGTCGGAATGCAGGCGTTCGAATGGACCAAGCTGATCATGGAGGGCGTTCGCCCCTGGGGCAATCCCTGGGGCGCGGCGCAGTTTGGCTCAAGCTTTTTCATGATCACGGGTTTCCACGGCACCCACGTGACGATCGGCGTGATCTTCCTGATCGCGATCGCGCGAAAGGTCTGGCGGGGAGACTTCGACGTCGAGAGACGTGGCTTTTTCACAAGCCGCAAGGGCTATTACGAGATCGTCGAGATCACCGGGCTGTACTGGCACTTCGTCGACCTCGTGTGGGTGTTCATCTTTGCATTCTTCTACCTTTGGTGAGGTCGGCGCATGACAAACGCGGCAATACACATGGAAGGAACGCTCGACGCTCCTGCGTCCGGCGCAGTCGCAACGGGAGCCGTTCACGCCAAGGGTCAACAGCACCCGATCAAGCTCTACCTCGTGGTCTGGGGCTGGTTGTTCGTCCTCAGCACGTGCTCCTATCTCGTCGACTACTTTGGCCTGCATGGCTATCTGAGGTGGTCGCTGATCCTGCTGTTCATGCTGTTGAAGGCCGGACTGATCGTCGCCGTCTTCATGCACATGGCCTGGGAGCGACTGGCCTTGGCCTATGCCATCCTGCTGCCGCCGATCGCGGTATTGGTATTTGTGTCGATCATGGTGCTCGAATCCGAATACACGCACTTGCTTCGGGTGCTGTTCTTCGCAACCCCGTCTTAGGGCCCTCGGTCGCTCAAGACTGGAGCTCAGCCTTCGAACGCGTCGATCGACGCCTTGCTTCCGCGCGAGACCAGCGTCTCGTCCGGGGCGGGCAGCGGCTCGCCCCTGTCGCGAAAGCGGTTGGTGATGGGATAGCGGCGGTCGCGGCCGAAATTCTTAGCTGTCACCTTCACGCCGGGCGCGGCCTGGCGGCGCTTGTATTCGGCGACGTTGAGCAGATGGTCGATGCGGGTGACCGTCTCGCGGTCGAAGCCGGCGGCGATGATCCGGTCCAGCGGCTCCTCGCGCTCGACCAGGCGCTCGAGGATGGCGTCGAGCACGTCGTAAGGCGGCAATGAATCCTGGTCGGTCTGGTTCTCGCGCAGCTCCGCCGTCGGCGGACGCGTGATGATATCGGGCGGAATGACCTCACCCGCGGGCCCGAGCGCGCCTTCGGGCTTCCAGCTGTTTCGCAGCGCAGCCAACCGGAACACCTGCGTCTTGTAGATGTCCTTGATCGGATTGAAGCCGCCGTTCATGTCGCCATAGAGCGTGGCGTAGCCGACCGACATTTCCGACTTGTTGCCTGTTGTCACCACCATCAGCCCGGTCTTGTTGGAGATCGCCATCAGCAACGTGCCGCGGGTGCGGGCCTGAAGGTTTTCCTCCGTGATATCAGGCGGCAGATTCTTGAAGATGCCGGACAAGATGGTCTCGAAGCCGGTCACGGCTTCCGCGATCGGCAGCACCTCGTAGCGGATGCCGAGATGGCCGGCGAGTTCGCCGGCGTCCGCGATCGAGCTTGCCGCAGTGTAGCGATAGGGCAGCATCACGCCATGCACCTGGTCGGCGCCGAGCGCGTCGACGGCGATTGCCGCACACAGCGCGGAATCGATGCCGCCGGAAATGCCGAGCAGCACGCCGGGAAAGCCGTTCTTGGCGACATAGTCGCGAAGGCCCAGCACGCAGGCCGCGTAGTCGGCGTGGTCGCCTTCCGGCTGCGCGGCGATCGGCCCGGTGCAGCGCCAATCGTCGCCGTTACGAGTGAAGCGCAACGTCGTGATGCTTTCCTCGAACGCCGGCAATTGGGCCGCGAGCGAGAGATCGCTGTTGAGCGCGAACGAGGCGCCGTCGAACACCAGTTCGTCCTGGCCGCCGACCTGGTTGAGATAGACCAGCGGCAGGCCGCTCTCGGTGACGCGCGCGACCGCGACCGACAGGCGCACGTCGTTCTTGTCGCGGGCATAGGGCGAGCCGTTCGGCACCAGGATGATCTCGGCGCCGGTCTCGGCCAGCGTCTCGACCACGTTCTCGTAATCCTCGGACTCCTCCAGCCAGATGTCCTCGCAGATCGGCACGCCGATGCGCACACCGCGCACGGTCATCGGCCCCGCGGCGGGCCCGCGCGCAAACAGCCGCTTCTCGTCGAACACGCCGTAATTCGGCAGATTGCACTTGAAGCGCAAGCCAGCGATGCGGCCGCCCTCGAGCAGCGCGCAGGCATTGTAGAGCCTGCCGTCCTCGACCCAGGGCGCGCCGACAAGCATCGCCGGTCCGCCATCGGCGGTCTCACGCGCAAGGCTTTCGATCGCGGCTCGGCAGGCGGCCTGGAAGGCCGGCTTCTGCACCAGGTCCTCCGGCGGATAGCCTGCGATGAACAATTCCGGAAACAGCACGAGATCGGCGCCGTCGGCGGCGGCTTGCGCGCGCGCCGCCCGCACCTTGGCGGCATTGCCCTCGATGTCGCCCATGGTCGGGTTGAGCTGGGCCAGCGTGACCGCGAATGCGTTGAGACGTACGGTCATGGCCGCCCCTGTCCGATCCAATGGCTAGAGCATGATCCGGAAAAGTGTGGAGCGGTTTTCCGAGAAGATCATGCTCAAACAACAACCTAAGGCGCGGTGAGCGCTTTAGACGAAACCCAACCGCTCGACGATGGCAAAGATCCAGAACGCACCGGCCATCAGCAGCGCGACGCCGACGGCCGCCGAGCCCATGTCCTTGACCTGCCCGATCTGCTTGTCGTGATCCAGCGTCAGGCGGTCGGCGAGCTTTTCCACCGCGGTGTTGAGCAG
>NZ_JBFUES010000958.1:0-2820 GCF_056403875.1 Bradyrhizobium sp. P2_E8 | reverse complement strand
CTTCTTGGGATCGCCGGGCTCGCCGGCGGAAAAGGTCCCGTGCCCGTGCTGGTCGTGGGCGAAAGCCGGCGCGGTCGAAAGCGCGGCCAGCGCGAGGGCGAGCTTGATCGTCTTCTTCATTGCAGTCTCCAGTTGGTGGTTCATCGAAACGCTCACATCTTCATGTTCTTCATCGGCGCGGCGCCGGGCTTTTGCCRCGCCGGCTCGGCGGCCGGCGGCGTGACCTCGTAGGCGACCGTGCCTTGCGGGAATTTGTACGGGCCGGGATCGCGGTAATCGTCGCGCGCGATGTCCTCGCGGATCTTCATCACCGTGAACATGCCGCCCATCTCGATCGGACCGAACTGGCCGGTGCCGGTCATCATCGGCAGCGTGTTGTCGGGCGCGGGCATCTCCATGTTGCCCATCGCCATGCCGGTCGAGCCCATCGCCATGGCATCAGGCGCGAGCTTGCCGACGGCCTTGGCGAGATCCTTGCGCGACACGCCGATCAGATTGCGCACCTCGTGCCCCATCGCGTTCATGGTGTGGTGCGACTTGTGACAGTGGAACGCCCAGTCGCCGGGATTGTCTGCGAGCACGTCGAACACGCGCACCGCGCCCACGGGGACGTCGGTGGTCGTCTCCGGATATTGCGCACTCTCCGGAATCCAGCCGCCGTCGGTGCAGGTCACCGCAAAGCTGTGGCCGTGCAGGTGGATCGGATGATTGGTCATGCTGAGATTGCCGATGCGCACGCGCACCTTGTCGCCGAGCCGCACCGGCAAGGGATCGATGCCGGGAAACACCCGCGAATTCCAGGTCCACATGTTGAAGTCGGTCATCTCGTTGACCTGCGGCAGATAGGTGCCGGGATCGACGCGATAGGTGCTCATCACGAAGACGAAGTCGCGGTCGACGGGGCGGAAGCTTTGATCGCGCGGATGCACGACGACCATGCCCATCATGCCCATCGCCATCTGCACCATCTCGTCGGAATGCGGGTGGTACATGAAGGTCCCGCTCTTCTTCATCTCGAATTCGTAGACGAAGGTCTTGCCGGGCTCGATGTGCGGCTGATTCAGTCCGCCGACGCCGTCCATGCCGCTCGGGATGATCATGCCGTGCCAGTGCACGGTGGTGTATTCGGGCAGTCTGTTGGTGACGAAGACGCGGACCTTGTCGCCCTCGACCGCCTCGATGGTCGGCCCCGGCGACTGGCCGTTATAGCCCCACAGGTTCACCTTCATGCCTTCGGCGAACTCGCGCACCACGGGTTCGGCGACGAGGTGGAATTCCTTCCAGTCGCCGTTCATGCGGAACGGCAGCGACCAGCCGTTCAGGGTGACCACGGGGCGATAGTCGGGGCCGCTGGTCGGATGCAGCGGCGGCTGCATCACCACCTTGTCCATATGAGGTGCTTCCGGAATCGACGCGGCCTGGACGCGGCCGCTGATGGCCGACGCGCTGGCAAGCGCCGCTGTGCCCAAAAATCCTCGGCGGGAATACATGCTGGCCTCCGTCTCAGTGGCCGCCATCGGCAGGCGCTGCCGCGGCGATGGTGGTTGAATTGTCGCCGCCGGCCGCAGGGGCGCCGCCACCGTTGATGGCGGTCTGCAGGTCGGCCTGGGCGAGGAAGAAGTTTTGCCTTGCGTCGATGGCGCCGCGCAGTGACGCCAGGCGCTGCCGCGCTTCGGTCAGCAGCGCAAAGATGTCGACCTGCATGCTGGAGAAGCGAAGCTGCATCTCCTCGGTAATGATCTTGCGCAGCGGCAAGATCTCGCGCTGATAGTGGCTGGCGATATCGTAGGTCGACCGGTAGGCGCGATAGGTGTCGCGCGCCTCGGAGCGCACGTTCACGGCACGCTCGGTCAGGCGGTTGAAGGCGAGGTTGTAGGTCTCCGCCGCCTGCCGCATGCGCACCTCGCCGCCGTCGAAGATTGGAATCTGGAACTGCACGTCAAAACCGCGTTCGCGGAACGGCGGGCCCTCCGGATCCTGGGTGCGGCGGGAGATGCCGGCGAGATCGAGCAGCGTCACGAAGCGCGTCGCCTCGGTGAGATTCAACGACTTCGCCAGCGCCGTCAGCTCCAGCCGCGCGATCTGCAGGTCGATGCGATGGGCAACCGCATCGGCTTCGATCGAAGGCAGTGCCTGCGGCCGGCGCGGCAGCGGCGGCAACTGGTTGGGCAGGCGGAAATCGAGGCCGTCGTCCCACAGCCCCATCAGCCGCGCGAGCCTTTCGCGTGCGCTGGTTGCCGACTGCCGCGCGGTTGCGAGGTCGCCGGTGGTCTCGGCGTAGAACACCTGTTCGCGGGCCTGGTCGAGCTTGTTGATCGAGCCGGTCTCGCCGAGCTTGACCGCAAGCTGTGCGGTCGATTCCGCCGTTGCCTTCGCGTCTGTCAGCAGCACCACCATCTCGTTGCCGGCGACTGCGCGGAGATAAGCGCGCCGCACGTCCGCGGCGAGCCGCAGCGTCGCAAGCGCCGCACGCAATTGAGCCTGGCGGAAGCGGTCGCGGGCGATCTCGGAGCGGAACGGCAGGGTCGCCAGCGCCAGGATGTCGCCGACCACCTGGCGCTCGATCTCGCTGGCGCCATTGCCCGTGATCCGCGAGACCGAGAACACGGGATTGGGCGGCAGGCTCTGCTCCACCAGTTCGGTCTCGGCCAGCGCCAGCTCGTTATAGGCGCCTTGGAGCCCCTTGTTGTTGAGCAGCGCGATCTGGACGGCGGTCTCTGCGCTGAGTGTCCGCGAGAGCAGCAGGCGAACGCGTGCATCGACCGCGCCGGCTCCGTCGGCCGACCGCACGAAGGCGACGTCCTTGTTGATGGTCTGGCT
>NZ_JBFUES010000957.1:0-2821 GCF_056403875.1 Bradyrhizobium sp. P2_E8 | reverse complement strand
GTTCCAGGAAGCTCGGCAGCTTCAGGTCGCGTCCCAGCGTCGCCACGGGTTCGTCGACGGCGAAGCCGGGGATGTCGGTCGCGATCTCGAACAGCACGCCGCCGGGCTCGCGGAAGTAGATCGAGCGGAAGTAGTTGCGGTCCCTCTGCTCGGTCGGATGCAGGCCGTGATTGCTCACGAGCTTTTGCGCCATCTTACCCTGCTCGGCATCGTCAGCCGCGCGGAAGGCGATGTGGTGCACCGAGCCGCCGCCCTGATGGCCGCGCAGGAAGCCCTTGGCCTCATAGATGTCGACGACGCTGCCCTCGGCATCGCCCGGCGCCTTGAAGCGGATCACCGAGCCCTCGCGTCCCGTCTCCTTGAAGCCGAACACGTCGGTGAGGACAGCCGCCGTCTTCGCCGCGCTGTCGAGCAGCAAGGTCACGCCGTGGAAGCCGCGGATCGCATGCTCGGCCGGCACGTCGCCATTGCTCCAGCCCGGCTCGTTCTCGGCACCGGGAACGCCGACCAGCGCGAGCGCCATGCCGTCGGGATCGGTGAACGGCAGCACGGACTCGCCGAAGCGCTTCTCCAGCGCCTCGTAAGGAATGCCCTTCTCGGTGAAGCGCTGCGTCCAGTAGCCGAGCGAGCGCTGCGGCACGCGGAACGCGGTCTGGTGGGTCTCGCCGACGCCGCGGCGCCCGGCCGGCACGCCGGCCCAGGGGAAGAAGGTCAGGATAGTGCCGGGACGGCCGGTCTCGTCGCCATAATAGAAGTGATAGGTGCCGGGATCGTCGAAATTGACCGTCTTCTTGACGAAGCGCAGGCCGAGATCCCTGGTGTAGAAGCCGAAGTTCCTGATGGGGTCGCCGGCGATCGCGGTGACGTGGTGCAGTCCAGACATTGTCGTCCTCCAAATTCGGGGAGCGGTCTTGCTCTGGCCGGAAATATCGTTCCGCTTTGGATTGGAGACAATCCATGCAAATATGACGTCTATGTCTACGATTTGGAAACAATCGCTGGAGCGGGCGCTTGGATAAGGTCGCCAGCCTCCGGGCCTTCGTGAAGGTGGTCGAGAGCGGCAGTTTTGCCGAAGCGGGCCGCCAGTTGCGCCTGTCGCGCTCGGCGATCAGCAAATACATCGCCGATCTCGAAGAGAGCCTCGGCGTCCAGCTCCTGAACCGGACCACTCGCCACGCGAGCCCGACCGAGAACGGCCAGCGCTATTTCGAGCGCGCGGTCGTCATTCTCTCGGAGATCGAGGCGGCCGACCAGGCGGTGGCGCAGCTCCAGTCGGCACCGCGGGGACTGTTGCGCGTCAACGCGCCGATGTCGTTCGGCACCATGCGGCTCGGGCCGGTGCTGGCCGATTTCATGGTGCGATATCCGGAGCTTCAGCTTCAGATCGTGCTGAGCGATGATCTGCTCGATCCCGTGCAGGATGGTTTTGACGTGACGCTGCGGATTGCGGAGCTGGAATCCTCCAGCCTGATCGCGCGCAAGATCATGCCGGTGGCGCGCATGATCTGCGCTTCGCCCGACTATCTGGTGCGTCATGGCACACCGAAGCATCCGCAGGACCTGCGCGAGCATGCGTCGCTGACCTACGGCTTCCTGCTCACCGGCAATCAGTGGAAGCTCACCGGCGCCGACGGCGATCACTGGATCCAGCCGGCCTGGTCGCTCTGCGTCAACAATGCCGAGGTGTTGCGCGACGTCGCGATCAAGGGCAGGGGGCTGGCGCTGCTGCCCGAGTTCATCGCCGCTGATGCCTTGCGGAAGGGCGAGCTGGGCACGGTGCTGGATGATTATTCGGCGCCGCCGCTCGCGCTCTATGCGGTCTATCCGCCGACGCGGCATCTGTCAGTGAAGGTGCGGCTGTTCATCGACTTCCTGGTCGAGCATTTTGGCCGCGAGGAGGGGACAGGTAGCGGGCGCAGACGTGCGGAGGCTCGGTCGTGAAGGCATGAATCTGCCGGGCTACGGTGCGGTGGGCGGCATGAGTTCTATTCATTCGTCAACGTTGGTGACAGTAATTCGCTCTTCCGCGAACGATTGGAAGAAGCCCGGCGACCAGCAAAGACCATGAGGATTGTGCCTTTGCTGAGAGTCCCCGAGCGGTCGCTGGATACGATTATACCGTAACGGAAACCTGAACTTTCTTCCCGTCGCTTGGGACTCATATTTGCGTCCCGACTTTGCGCCTTAGGACAGAGTGCTTCAGCCGCTGCCGGGGCGTTGCCAAGGGCTCTCTTCCGTGCCACCGCGAAGAGCCGGGGCATGACGAGTAGCTCGCCAGCACTTCTCAACTTGATTTCAACAAGCGCAGGAGGAAGCTATGCGGAAGTCTCTCACCTTTTTCCTTTCTGGCGTGATATTGGCCGTCGCGGCGTCAACAGCCGTAGCCGGTGAGCGGGTGCTCGAGTTCAAGCTGGTCACGAAGCCGATCGACCTCAAGGTCATAGAGGCCGCAAACGTCGAAGGACAGACGGTTGTCTCTGGCAAATTCTTTGGTGTCGCCGTATTCAACGATGGCCGTATCGGAGTGAAAGAGTTCGTCAACGCTTCGGACCTGCTCAAAGGGTCGGGCCCCTTTTTCGGCTATAGCACCTACACGTTCGAGGAAGGCTCGATTACGGCGCGCTACACCGGTTCGGCCAAAGACGGCAAATCGACGGGCGAATACACAATCCTGTCGGGCACAGGTGCCTATGCGAACGCCACGGGCACGGGAACAATCGAAAGCGCTCCGAACCCATTCAAGGGCGTCAACCTGTTGAACATAAAGCTCGTCGTTAAAACTCCGGGCTCGTGACAGCTGTACACCAAAGGAGTTGATCCC
>NZ_JBFUES010000956.1:0-2825 GCF_056403875.1 Bradyrhizobium sp. P2_E8 | reverse complement strand
AAACGCGGAGTGTTTCCGCGTCGCCGTCGTCGGCTTCGCTGCCTGTTGCCTTGCATGGCTCGCCTTATGCGGGACGGGTTGCCCGTCTGCCGGCGTCCAGTATTTTCCGCCCTGCTCAGCGGCCGAAAACGATGCGGAAACCAGAACGACGATCGCTGCCATCACGACCGCTTTGCCAAGATGTTGAAATCTGATCATTACCACCTCCATCGAAGAAAATCATAAGCGCACCATCAACGATTTGGTGTCGCGATCGCGCGCGGCCATTTGCAAGCCGCGGCGATCTTCGCGCGCGCCGCGTCCAGCCCGGCGAGGGAGAACATTCCGTCACGGGCAACGCCGCCCCGTGGTGAGAGCAGGACAATAAGCTCCCCGCCGTCTGGAAGCGACTGCAGCAAGCGAACGACGTCCCCGGTGAACGCGACGCCGGGACCGAATGCCGGGACGGCTGCCGCAACCTGCACCGCCGGGTTGTCATTGACGCGATAGGAAATTGCATCCTCACCGCCTCCGCGGGAGATGCCGGGGCCCGCGAGGGCCAGCTCCGTCCGGCCGCCGCGACAGCGGATCGATAATTGCATCGCGGATTCGCCGGTCTCGCCGCGCGACGATGTCGTGGCGGTCGCGATCGGTGAGTAGTCGATGGGGGAGGTCGTCTGGCTGACGATCCATTCGTCTTCGGGCGTCAGGCGAGGCTGAGGCGCGGTGGTACGCGTCAATCTATTCAGACACGCCAGGCGCTCCGCGTGGTCCTTCTGAAGGCAGGAACGGAGCTGCGTCATGGGATCCTGGGCCAACGCGGTGCCGCCTGTACCGCCGAGTGCGATAAGAAGAAGGACCGCCGCGCGCTTCATTGCGATGCTTGTGTTGCACGGGGCTGGCGATCCAGCCACGCCTGCGCCGCAGGGACGCGCGCAAGACCCGGGACTGTCGCAGCGAGGTTGATGGATTTCCACTTCGGATCGAACCCGGGCGCCTGCAATCTGTCGATCCGGGAGAACAGGTGGTCGATGAAGCGCGCGACGCGCTCGGAGCGGTTCGAGTTGGCCGGCCAATTGAACGCGACCAGAGCGGTCGGCACCGCGATCGTTGAAACCCGTTCGCCCGGTTTGATCAGACCGGGATAGTCGGCTTCACCGAGGGCAGCGGGAAGATAGTAGTCCTCGAACCTGCCGTCGTAGGGGAGGGGCAGGAACTTGAATCCCGGCTCCCAGCGCCCCCGCACGAAGGCATCCACYGGCTTCGATGTAATGAAGACAACGGCTGCCATCTCGCCCTTGCGCATCTGCTCGAGCGCGACCTGGTGCGGAATGAACGTCTTTTCCACCTCGAGGTTGAGGCGGCTGAAGATCAGCGGCCCCGAATAGGCCGCAGCGGTGCCCTGCGTATTGAAATTGACCTTCTTGCCGGCGAGATCGCTCAAGCTCTGAATCTCCGGCCGAACGAAGATATGCAGCTCGGACGGGAACAGATTCAGGACATACGCAATTCGTCGCTGGATGTCCGGCACCTGGCTCTTGTACTCCTCGAGCGCGTCGGAGTTGATGATTGCGGCATCGATGCCTCGCAAATAGAGCAGGGAATTCACGTTTTCAGTGGCCCCTCGGGTGACCACCGGCAGGACATGGAGGTTATCCCCATCGTCGACCACACGCGCGATCTCCGCCGCCAGGCGGATCGGCGCGCCCTCGAGAAGACCTCCGGCCAGGCCGATCGTCCAGGCGTTCATGGCGGTCACCTCAGGCCTTGGCTGCGGCGGCTCGGGCCGTGCCAGACGGACCTTGTGAGGCCGAATGTCTTGCGGCCGCGCATCCGCCCAGGGTTGAATGGCCAGGAGCAATGATGCGAGCGCCACGAGCAACAGCAGCCGTTGCAATTCCATGAATCTTTTCATCAACGAACTCCTTGACGCACGCTGCATCCGTGTCTGCGCTTTCGATCCTTGATGGCGCACGTCGGCCTGGAAAATCGCATCATAAGACCGTGCTATCGGCGCAACGCGTCGAATCGCGCCTTCGCTTCCTTGATTCCTCCAGCTTCGGCCCGCGCATAGAGATTTTGCGCTCTCGTGGGATCGCCTTGCGTTCCATACGTACCGAAATTCGGAAGGATCAGCGGATCGTAGGTTTCTGCGAGCACGAAGCTTGCTCGAGCGCTGCCCATCTCCGCGGCGCGTTCCAGCACGATCCGCGCCGCGCCGATGTTTCCCTGTTCAAGCAGTACGCTCGCGCGCGCAACCAATTTCGCCGCTTGCACCCCTTCGTTGGGATTGACTTCGTTAGGCTTGACTTCTTTAGGATTGACCTGGGCGGCGCCCTGRCTGCGCGCCGCTATGTCCTGGTCTTGGACTGGCTTGTCTCTGACCGGTTTGTCTTGGACTGGTTTGTCTTGGACTGGTTTGTCCTGGACGGCCCGGTTCTGGATTGGCCGTGCGGGCGCTGCCAGCGGCTCCTCGCGCACGGCCTTGCCGGTGGTAGCCGGCGGAGACGCGGCGGAGGGAATCTTCGCCGCAAGCGCGCCGTTGTCTCGATGCGCCGATGCGAGATCCCTTTCCAGTCCCTCGGCCCGCTCGCGTTCACGCTGCAACAAGCTGCGCAGCTCGGCCGAGTCGCGCTCTCCGGCTTGCTTGATCCTTGCGGTTTCCTCGGTTGCCTTGGACGCGCGCTCGGTCTGCGCGTCGAGATCGCGGCTTGCTTTCGCGAGATCCCGGGCCAGTTGGTCAGCCCGCTGTCGCTCGCGTTGCGATTGCGCCAGGGAGGCGGTATTGTTCGCCTCAGCCTGCTTGAGCTGTGCTGCTTCCCCGCTGGCTTTGGCCGCTTGAGCCT
>NZ_JBFUES010000955.1:0-2825 GCF_056403875.1 Bradyrhizobium sp. P2_E8 | reverse complement strand
TTCTCGATGCGGCCGCCCATGCCGGCGTCAAGGAAGCCTCCTACGTGCTGCTGCGGCTGCCGCTGGAGGTGCGCGATCTCTTCCGCGAATGGCTGATGGCGAACTATCCGGACCGCTATCGCCACGTCTTCACGCTRATCCGCGACATGCGCGGCGGGCGCGACTACGACGCGAAATGGGGCGAGCGGATGAAGGGCACCGGCCCGATGGCCTGGACCATCGGTCGCCGCTTCGAGATCGCCTGCGAGAGGCTCGGGCTCAACAAGCGTCGCGCAAGACTGACGATGGATCACTTTGCGCGGCCGAAGCGGAACGGCGATCAGCTCAGCCTGTTCTAGGAGCCGGGGCGAACGAGGTGTGTCATGCGCAAGGAATTGCCGCCCCCGGTGCCGCGGCTCACCGTCATCACGCTCGGCGTGAGCGACATCCGCGCCAGCATCGCGTTCTATGATGCCCTTGGCTTTTCGCGCCGGCTGAAGGCGACCGGCGAGGCCGTCGCCTTCTACGATACCGGCGGTCCGGTGCTTGCCCTGTTTCACTGGGACCAGCTCGCGGCCGACGCGGCCTTGCCTGATAGACCGAGGCCGACGACCTTCCGCGGCATCACGCTCGCCTGGAACTGCCGCGCGCGCGAGGAGGTCGATGCGGTGCTGGCCTTCGCCGTCGACAAGGGCGCCGCGCTGCTGAAGGCCGCGCATGAGACCGACTACGGCGGCTATTCCGGCTATTTCGCCGACCCCGACGGCCATCCCTGGGAAGTCGTGGTCGCTCCGGGCATCGAGGTCGGTGAGGACCGGCGGGTGCATCTGGCCGAGTAGGGCCGCCGGCCTGAATAACGGGAATTGCGAGGGGTTCCCGGTTGCGCTGGGCAGGCCGCTTGCGCACGATCCCGGCCATGATTCGGGACAAGTCCGCCAAGACGTCGGCCAAAGCTGCGCCCAAGAAGGACGCTGCGAACAAGGCAGCACCTGCTAAGGCTGGAAAGGCCTCAGCAGCCAAGCCTTCGACCGGCAAGAGCGCGGGCGCGAAAGGCGTCATCGCCGTCGCGCCGCCGAGCTTCCGCCGCGAGCGCGCGCTGATCAAGCGCGGCATCTGGCCGGTCGCCGGCTGCGACGAGGCTGGCCGCGGGCCGCTCGCAGGTCCCGTGGTGGCGGCCGCAGTGATTCTCGACCCCGATCGCATTCCGCGCGGCATCGACGATTCCAAGCGTCTGACGGCGGAGCAGCGCGAGAAGCTGTTCGACAAGATCTGCGCCACAGCGCAGGTCTCGGTCGCGGTCGCCTCGCCCGCCCGGATTGATCGCGACAACATCCTGCGCGCCTCGCTGTGGGCGCTGAAGCGTGCCGTGGTGGCGCTGCCCGAGCAGCCCCGCCACGTCTTCGTCGACGGCCGCGACCGGCTCGATACGGCATGCGACTGCGAGGCCGTGATCGGCGGCGACGGCATCGTGCTGTCGATCGCGGCGGCCTCGATCGTCGCCAAGGTGACGCGCGACCGGCTGATGTGCGCGCTGGCGCAGGACTGCCCGGGCTACGGCTTCGAGCAGCACAAGGGCTACGCCGTCCCCGAGCATCTCGACGCGCTGAACCGCCTCGGCCCGACCGTCCACCACCGCAGCTTCTTCGCCCCCGTCGCCGCCGCCCGCGCCAAGCACATGCCCTGGACGGTGGAGCCGGTGCAGGACCTGTTTTCGGTGACCGAGGTCGAGGTGCAGGTGCAGGTGGAAGCCCGAATCGAGATCGACGCGTCGGCGAATCTCTAGGGTCTAGTCCCGCCGGTCTCCACATCGTCATGGCCGGGCTTGACCCGGCCATCCACGTCTTGCCCGTGACACGAAAGAACGTGGATGCCCGGGACAAGCCCGGGCATGGCGAGCAGAGGGTCGTTGCCACGACGCGCAGCGCCCTTTATCAAAACAGATGTGAGCGAATAGGGCCGGCTGGACGGGTTGGCTGCATCTTTCGGGCGTTGCATGCGGTTTACCTCCCTGGTCATCGAGCTCATTCGCGCCCGGCCGCGGCTGATCGTGTGGATCGCCGTGCTGCTCCAGGCCGTGATGTGGCTGTTCGTGGCGCTGGTGTTCTATCGCAGCCCGCCCGGCACCCTTGCGACCCTCTTGGCCTTCGGCCGGGAATACCAGGTCGGTACCGATCTCGGCCCGCCGCTGCCGGTCTGGCTCGCCGACATCGCCTATCGCGCCGCCGGCGGCCACATGTTCGGCGTCTATGTCCTCGCCCAGCTCTGTGAGATCGCGACCTTCATCGCGCTCTATCACCTCTCCCGTGCCGTGGTCGGCTCGCAGCAGGCCGTGCTCGCCGTGCTGCTGACGATGACGGTGCTGGCCTTCTCCTCGCCGGCACTCGATTTCGGCCCGCTGGTGCTGGCGCGGCCGCTGTGGGCGCTCCTGCTGCTGCATTCCTGGCAGATCATCGGCCAGCGCCGCGGCAACGCCTGGTTCGCCTGGTCGATCGAGGCCGGCCTCTTGCTGCTGACGACGCCCGCGGCGGTCTTTCTGCTCCTGCTGCTCGTCGTCTTCGCGGTCGCGACCGCGGGCGGCCGCCGCACGTTGCGCGCGCTCGATCCGCTGTTCGCGCTGATCGTCGTCGCCGTGCTGGCGCTGCCCTATGCGGTCTGGCTGATGCGCGCCGAGACGCTGGTCCTGCCGGCCTTGCCTGAGGTCGCCGAGCTGAACGCCCGCGCGCTGCATGCGGCCTGGCTGCTCGGCGGGCTCGTGCTCGGGGCCGCGGCGATCCCGGCGCTGACCTTTCTCAATAGCGGCCTGTTCGTCGCCAAGGGCGAGGAGGCGCCGATCATCTACCGTCCGC
>NZ_JBFUES010000954.1:0-2831 GCF_056403875.1 Bradyrhizobium sp. P2_E8 | reverse complement strand
TCCTGGTCCGGCGCACGCTCATAGGCGTAGCCCGGCGACATCGAGACGCCGACACCGAGTTCGACAGTGAGGTCGAGGAATTTGGCGATCTCCTCGGCCGGATGGCCGTCGAAGATGGTGGCGTTGACGTTGACGGTGAAGCCGCGCGCCTTGGCCGCCTTGATCGCGGAGACGGCGCGGTCGAACACGCCCTTCTGCGACACGGCCTTGTCGTGATGGTCCTTCAGGCCGTCGAGATGCACCGAGAAGAACAGGTACGGCGAGGGCTCGAACAGATCGAGCTTCTTCTCGAGCAGCAGCGCGTTGGTGCAGAGCGAGACGAACTTCTTGCGCGCGACGAGGCCGCGCACGATCTCGCCGATCTCCTTGTGGATCAGCGGCTCGCCGCCGGGAATGGCCACCATCGGCGCGCCGCATTCGTCGGCGGCGTCCCAGCACTCCTGCGCCGTCATGCGGCGGTTGAGGATCGCGTCGGGATAGTCGATCTTGCCGCAGCCGACGCAGGCGAGGTTGCAGCGAAACAGCGGCTCCAGCATCAGCACGAGCGGATAGCGCTTGCGGCCAAGCAGTTTCTGCTTGAGCAAATAACCGCCGATACGCATTTCCTTGAAGAAGGGGATAGCCATTACACGTTTCTTTCTGGGCTTGAAATTCGGGTGGGTCAGCTCGCAGCCAGTTCGGCCGGAAGCCGGAATTCGATGTTCTCCTCGCGGCCCGGCAGCACCGAGACCTTGACTGGTCCGATCCGCCGCATCGCCTCGATCACGTCATCCACGAGTACCTCAGGCGCCGAAGCGCCGGCCGTGACGCCGACGGTCTTGGCATCTTTCAACCACTCCGGATTGAGCGCGCTGCCGTCGGCAATCAAATAACTCGCGACGCCGGCCTCAGTGCCGATTTCGCGGAGCCGGTTCGAGTTCGAGCTGTTGGCAGCGCCCACCACCAAGATCACGTCGACCAGCTTGCTCAAGTCCCTTACCGCAGATTGGCGGTTCTGTGTCGCATAGCAGATATCCCGGATATCCGGGCCTTGAATATCTGTAAAGCGGGCCTGAAGGGCCGAAATGATGTCCCTGGTGTCGTCGACCGACAGGGTGGTCTGGGTGATGTAGGCCACTGGCGTATCCGCCGGCAGGACAAGGGCCTTAACCTCTTCAACGCTTTGAACAAGCAGCACCGGCCCCGGAACCTGGCCCATCGTGCCCTCGACCTCGGGGTGGCCGGCATGGCCGATCAGGATCAGCGTGCGGCCCTTGGTGATATAGCGCTTCCCCTGATTGTGAACTTTCGTGACCAGGGGGCAGGTGGCGTTGAGCACCGGAAGGTCGCGCGCGGCGGCCTCTTCCTCGACGCTGCGGGCGACGCCATGGGCGCTGAAAACGGTCACCGCCTTCGGCGGAACCTCGGACAGTTCCTCGACGAAGATGGCGCCTTTGTTCTTCAGGCTCTCGACCACGTATTTGTTGTGCACGATCTCGTGGCGCACGTAGACGGGCGGGCCGTACTTCTCCAGGGCCCGTTCCACGATCTCGATCGCGCGCACCACGCCCGCGCAGAAACCGCGCGGCTGCGCTAGATAAACTTCCATAGGACGCCCATCACGCAAGTTGCACCAATCCGCTTCAAAGTTCCCCGGGGGCACCCCGTACTGACCAATGAGTTGCAATATCCGCACCATTGGTTTCGCGCACGCGGTAGCCACCCACCCCCGTCGGGGCTCCGGCGCATGGAGGCGCAATACTTTGTGTCAAAAAATCGGCAGAAAGGAAAGGTCGGATGGACCTATTGTTCCCCGCCGGCTCAATCGATGGTAATATAGTACAGAAAGCGCCGTGAGCAAGATGGCGACATTTGTGCTCACCCCTTCGTCACTTTCCCGCCTCAACTCCCCGGCTATACCGACCGTCCCGCATGATTTTGCCATGGTCTGCGCCGTTTACCTCGAACCTTCCGGCGGCGAGAACCACTCAAAACAGCAATAGGTTTCGCCCGGGAACTCCGATAAAGAGCGGGCGTTTCCGGCAAGCTGTTAACAGCAGAAAGAAAAGAAGTGCTGCAAAGCGTCGTCGTTGCCATCGTCAGGGCCTGCACCCGGTTTGCCTCCCTCGTCGTCGTTCTCGGGCTCCTGCTTTCGGTGGGGGCCGGCTATTACACGTCCCAGCACTTCGCCATCAACACCGACATCAACTCGCTGATTGCCCAAAATCTGGACTGGCGCCAGCGCGACCAGCAGTTCGACCGCGCCTTCGACCGCGACGCGACGATCACGGCAGTGGTCGAGGCCAGGACGCCGGAGATGGCGACCGCGGCGTCGGACGCGCTCTTTGCCAGGCTGAAGGACGACAAGACCAATTTCCAGTCGATGCAGCAGCTCGGCACCGGCGAGTTCTTCGAGAGGAACGGCCTGCTGTTCCTGCCGACCGAAGAGGTCGCCAAGGCCACCGGCCAGTTCGAAGCTGCGGCGCCCCTGATCGAGATCATGGCGGGCGATCCCTCGATCCGCGGCCTGACCGGCGCGCTGGAGACGGGACTTGCCGGCGTCAAGCGCGGCCAGGTCAAGCTCGACAATACCGCGCGGCCTTTCAACCTGATCGCGCAGACGGTCGAGACCGTGCTCAACAAGGGCAATGCGAGCTTCTCGTGGCGCGAGCTCGTCAGCGACGAGCCGCTGACGGCTTCCGACAAGCGCRCCTTCATCGAGTTCAAGCCGATCCTCGACTACAACGCGCTGGAGCCCGGCAAGGGCGCCACCGACGCGATCCGCAAGGCCGCGGCGGAGCTCGATTTCGCGACCTTATACCAGGCGCGGGTGCGGCTGACCGGCCCAGTGC
>NZ_JBFUES010000953.1:0-2838 GCF_056403875.1 Bradyrhizobium sp. P2_E8 | reverse complement strand
ATGCCGAAGTGATCGGCTATGGCCTGTCGGGCGATGCCTATCACATCACCTCGCCGTCGCCCGATGGCGATGGCGGCTTCCGCAGCATGGCGGCAGCGCTGAAGCGCGCCGGCCTCACGGCGTCCGATCTCGACTACATCAACGCGCACGGCACCTCGACGCCGCTCGGTGACGAGATCGAGCTCGGTGCGGTCGAGCGTCTGCTCGGCAATGCCGCCTCCAAGGTCGCGATGTCCTCGACCAAATCGTCGACCGGCCATCTGCTCGGCGCGGCCGGTGCGATCGAGGCGATCTTCGCCATTCTCGCGATTCGCGATAATGTCGTGCCGCCGACCATCAACCTCGACAATCCCTCGGTCGAAACTGCGATCGATCTCGTGCCGCACGCGGCGAAGAAGCGAGAGGTCAACGTAGCGTTGTCGAATTCTTTTGGTTTTGGCGGTACCAACGCGTCGGTGATCGTCCGCCGTTTGGTCAATTAGTTTGTGTTTGAAGCGAATCCACCGTTTTGCCGTATTCGGCGATAGTCATGGTAGTGGGCGCGTGCATTTGGCAGGGCAAACGATTGTCAGGCCGCGGTTGAACCGGCAGGATTCAGGTTGCTTCGATGAGTGAAAGGCCGCCCATTTCGCCCCGGAGTCCGCGGGCAGCGCTCGAGCCCGAGCAGGTCCCGCCGCCGCCGAAGCGATCGGACCGCGCGCGCAATCCCTTTGTGATCGTCGGCAACGCCATCATCACGCTCCTCCTGATCTCCATGATCGGTGCGGGCGCCGTGTATTACTACGGCCGGCAGGTGCTCGAAACGGCGGGTCCGCTCAAGGAAGACAAGATCGTCAACATCCCGCAGCGCGCCGGCAAGCGCGACATCGCCGAGACGCTGAACCGGGAAGGCGTGACCGACGTCAATCCCTGGGTGTTCATTGCAAGTGTGGCCGCGCTGAAGGCGAGTTCGGACCTCAAGCCCGGCGAGTATTCGTTCCAGAAGAACGCGTCCTTGCGCGACGTCATCGCCACCATCGTCGAGGGCAAGGTGGTGCAGCATGCGGTCACGATTCCCGAAGGCCTGACCTCCGAGCAGATCGTGGCGCGGCTCTCCGACAACGATATCTTCACCGGCAGCGTGCGCGAGCTGCCGCGCGAGGGCACGCTCTTGCCCGAGACTTACAAGTTCCCGCGCGGCACCACGCGCGAGCAGGTGGTCCAGCGCATGCAGCAGGCGCACAAGCGCGTGCTGGCCGAGATCTGGGAGCGTCGCAGCCAGGACGTTCCGGTCAAGACTCCGGAGCAACTGGTGACGCTGGCCTCGATCGTCGAGAAGGAGACGGGCAAGCCGGACGAGCGCAGCCGCGTCGCCGCCGTGTTCACCAACAGGTTGAAGCAGAGGATCAAGCTGCAGTCCGATCCGACCATCATCTACGGTCTCGTCGGCGGCAAGGGGACGCTGGGCCGCCCGATCAAGCGCAGCGAGATCACACAGCCCTCGCCCTACAACACCTATGTGATCGAGGGCCTGCCGCCGGGCCCGATCGCCAACCCCGGCCGCGCCTCGCTGGAAGCCGCCGCCAATCCGGCCCGCACCCGCGACCTGTTCTTCGTCGCCGACGGCACCGGCGGGCATGCCTTTACCGAGACCTACGACGCGCACCAGAAGAACGTCGCCAAGCTGCGCGCGATGGAGAAGCAGATCCAGAACGACACGGTCGAGCCGGCCGAGGATGCGCAGCCGCCGGCAGCCGCTGCGCCCGGCGCTGCCGACACGCCGACGGCGACGACACCGGCACGGCCGAACCAGCAGAAGAAGCCGCCGGCTGCTCCTCGCCCCGCCAATCCCGCTCCTGCCCGGCAGGGCGCGGTGCAGCCCTCGCCGCCGGTGGTCCCGCGCTAGGCCGCGCGCAAACCTGCCTACGGGACTTTGCGGATTCCACTTTCCGGCAAAATAGTCTTAAGATTCGCGTGCCTTGATGGCCTCGCGAATCCTGTGTTTCTGGAGAATTTGACCTGATGGCGCTGTCGTCCATGACCGGCTTTGCCCGAAGCCACGGCGCTAGCGGGCCGTACACGTTCGAATGGGAATTGAAGTCGGTCAACGCCAAGGGCTTTGACCTCAGGGTGCGGCTGCCGCAGGGGTTTGACGAGCTCGAGGCCCATGCCAAGAAGCGCGCGGGCGAGCTTTTGTCGCGCGGCACCGTCTACGCCAATCTCACCGTCAAGCGCACCAATGCCGCCGCCACGGTCCGCGTCAACGAGGACGTGCTCAACGCCGTCCTGAAGGCCGCCGCCGTGATCGCCGGCAAGGTCGATGCGGTGGCGCCGAGCGTCGACGGCCTCCTTGCCATCAAGGGCGTCGTCGAGGTCGCTGAGCCCGAGGGTGACGAGGAGGAGGACAAGGCGGCGCGCACAGCTGTGGCCGAAGCCTTCGACAAGGCGCTGGCCGATCTCGTCGAGATGCGCAAGCGCGAGGGCACTTCGCTCGGGCAGATCCTGACCCAGCGGGTGGACGAGGTCGAGCAGCTGGCGAAGAAGGCCGAGGCCGCGCCCGGCCGCAAGCCGGAGGCGATCAAGGCCAGGCTCGCCGAGCAGATCGCTGCGCTGCTGGACACCTCCGACCGTTTCGATTCCGACCGCCTGATGCAGGAGGCGATCCTCATCGCGACCAGAGCCGACATCCGCGAGGAGCTCGACCGCATCGCCTCGCATGTCGCGCAGGCGCGCGAGCTGATCGGCAAGGGCGGCCCGATCGGGCGCAAGCTCGACTTCCTGGCGCAGGAGTTTCACCGCGAGGTCAACACCTGCTGCTCGAAGTCGAACGACATCGAGCTCACCAATACGGGGCTCGCC
>NZ_JBFUES010000952.1:0-2839 GCF_056403875.1 Bradyrhizobium sp. P2_E8 | reverse complement strand
GATGATGAGTGCTGCGAGAATTCCCATTGCAAATGTCCCCAAAACAACCCCGTGAGGTGGTCAATTCTAGAGCAAAAAGCCTCCCGGTCCAGCGCCCGGCCGCGGCCTCCGCCCCTTGACGTTCGTCCCCCGACGGGCAATCTGTCACCCATGTTCCTGCAATTCTTCACTTCTCTGCGCGACGCGCAGGTCCCCGTGACGCTGCGYGAATACCTCACGCTGATGGAGGCGCTCGACGCTGACCTTGCGGACTACACGGTCGAGAATTTCTACTACCTGTCGCGCGCCTCGCTGGTGAAGGACGAGCGCAACCTCGACAAGTTCGACCGCGTCTTCGGCACCGTGTTCAAGGGCCTGGAGAGCCTGCTCGAGGCCATGGACAAGGCCGAGATCCCCGAGGAGTGGCTGAAGAAGCTCGCCGAGAAATACCTTACCGAGGAAGAGAAGAAGCAGATCGAGGCCATGGGCTGGGACAAGCTCATGGAGACCCTGAAGAAGCGCCTCGAGGAGCAGAAGGGGCGGCACCAGGGCGGCTCGAAGTGGATCGGCACGGCCGGCACCTCGCCGTTCGGCGCCTACGGCTACAATCCCGAAGGCGTCCGCATCGGCCAGGAGAAGAACCGCAACAACCGCGCCGTGAAGGTGTGGGACAAGCGCGAGTTCAAGGATCTCGACGGCAATGTCGAGCTCGGCATCCGCAACATCAAGGTGGCGCTGCGGCGCCTGCGCAAGTTCGCGCGCACCGGCGCGCCTGACGAGCTCGATCTCGACACCACCATCCGCGAGACCGCCAATCACGGCTATCTCGACGTGCACATGCGGCCCGAGCGGCGCAATGCGGTGAAGCTCTTGGTGTTCTTCGACATCGGCGGCTCGATGGACGCGCATATCGAGCAGGTCGAGGAGCTGTTCTCGGCGGCGAAGAGCGAGTTCAAGCACATGGAGTATTTCTACTTCCACAACTGCCTCTATGAGGGCGTGTGGAAGCAGAACAAGCGCCGCTTCACCGACCGCACGCCGACCTGGGACGTGCTGCACAAATACCCGCACGACTACAAGGTCGTGTTCGTCGGCGACGCCTCGATGTCGCCTTACGAGATCATGGTGCCTGGCGGCTCGGTCGAGCATGTCAACGAGGAGCCGGGCTCGGTCTGGCTCGACCGCATCATCCGCACCTATCCGCATTCGGTGTGGCTGAATCCGGTCGCGCAGAAGCACTGGGACTATTCGGAATCCACCACCATCATCAAACGCATCTTCGCCAACCGGATGTACCCGATCACCATCGAAGGTCTCGAAGGTGCGATGAAGGAATTGACGCACTGACTCTCGCCGTCGTCATTCCGGGGCGATGCGAAGCATCGAGCCCGGAATCCATCGGGCCGCAGCGTTGGTGAGAAATGGATTCCGGGCTCGCGCTACGCGCGCCCCGGAATGACAACGAGAGGGAGAACCACATGCCCCAGACCATCACCCGCGGCATCAAGGCGCTGATCGACGAGGCCAATGCCGAGATCGAGACGCTCACCGCCAAGGACGCCATCGAAATCTCGAAGAACGGCGATGTCGTCATCGTCGACATCCGCGACCCCCGCGAGATCGAGCGCGACGGCCGCATCCCCGGCGCGTTCGCCTGCACCCGCGGCATGCTGGAATTCTGGATCGACCCGCAGAGCCCTTATGCAAAACCGGTGTTCCAGGAAGACAAGAAATTCGTCTTCCACTGCGCCGGCGGCATGCGCTCCGCGCTCGCGGCCAAGACCGCGCAGGACATGGGCCTCAAGCCCGTCGCCCACATCGCCGGCGGCTACGCCGCCTGGCGCGACGCCGGCGGCCCGACGGAGCAGTGGGAGCCGAAGAAGAAGGGGTGAGGGTGTGCCTCGCTGTCGCTCCAATCTCCAGCGTCATTCCCCGCGAAGGCGGGGAATCCAGTACGCCGCGGCCTCTCGGCTCAATCACAATTGCCTCTGGAATACTGGATCGCCCGGTCGAGCCGGGCGATGACAGCGGAGTGTGATGTGCACGGCTTCAATCTCGCGCGTGCGCGCACGCACCGGAATGACAAGGAAAACTCTGCATGACCGCCGACCCCCTCGTCTCCACCGAATGGCTCGCCGACCATATCAACGACGCCAACGTCAGGGTGCTCGACGCCAGCTTCAAGCTGCCGGGCGTGCTGCCGCTGCCGAAGGACGACTATCTCGCCGCGCATCTGCCCGGCGCGGTGTTCTTCGACGTCGATGCGGTGTCGGACCATTCCAACCCGTTGCCGCACATGTATCCGAGCGCCGAGCAGTTCGGCCGGGACGTCGGTAATCTCGGCATCTCCAACGCCGACACCGTCGTCCTGTACGACGCCGGCGGCTGGGTTGCGGCGCCGCGCGCGTGGTGGATGTTCCTGGCTTTCGGCCACGGCAATGTGCGCATTCTAAATGGCGGCCTTAAGAAATGGCGCGCCGAGGGGCGCCCCGTCGAGAGCGGCGAGGTGAAGCCGAAGCCTGCGACGTTCAAGGCGAGCTACGACGCCAAGCGCGTGCGCAGCATGCAGCAACTCGTCGCCAATTTGGAAAGCGGCAAGGAGCAGGTCATCGACGCGCGCGCCGCCGACCGTTTCGAGGGCCGCGCGCCGGAGCCGCGGCCGGGCATCCGCTCCGGCCACATCCCCGGCGCCCGCAACGTGCCCTACAATCTCCTGTTCGATGCCGCGACCGGAACGATGAAGCCGCTCGAGGATCTGCGCGCCGCTTTCACTGGCGCCGGCGTCAAGCTCGACGCGCCGATGGTGACGAGCTGCGGCTCGGGCGTGTCGGCCGGCGTGCTGACGCTCGCGCTCTATCGC
>NZ_JBFUES010000951.1:0-2844 GCF_056403875.1 Bradyrhizobium sp. P2_E8 | reverse complement strand
CTGCTGCTGACGTTCAGCATGCCGCAGTTCTTCTTTCACGTCACGACGGCCTACGACCTGTTGCGGCACGCAGGCGTCGAGCTCGTGAAGCGGGATTTTCTCGGCCCGCGCGAGCGCTAGATCGGGCTTTAGGCTTCGCCCTTGCGCTCGAACTCGGCGAGCGAGCTACGGCCGGCGATCTCGCTGCGCAGCTCTTCGAAGCGTCGGTGTGCCTCGTGCTCGTGCGCGTCGACGAAATGCACCGCGGCTTCGCTCGTCATTGGGCCGCTGACCACGGGCGCGGACTGCTCGCCGATGGTCTCGTGGACGTAGAACTGGTCGTCATCGCCGCGATGGACCGTCCATTTGAGGCGGATCGCCACCATCGGCCCAGGACCGACCTTGCTGTAGCCGTCGGCATCGGTGTGCTCCGGCACCAGCGGCTGCTCCTCGACCACCGGATGCTCATCGGCAACCGGATGCTCGTCGACAACCGAATCCTCATCGCCAGCCGCCGCTTCCGTTTCGGCGTCGCGGACGACGAGAACGGGCTCGGGGTGCTCCAGGATGCTGGCGATGGTCGCCAGTGCGTGGTCGGTCGGGTCGATTTCTGACAAGGGTCCATCCTCCAGCTCGACGCGGCCGGCAAGTCTGTCCCACTGCCGCCGCGGCTCGGCTTATTACGCGGGTTTGATTAAGGCTGAGTTGGGGCTCGATCTGCACCAAAATGGGACGCATTCTGGCGTTCCGAAGGCGGGCGGACTAAAGCATGATCCGGAAAGGTGCGCGGCGTTTTTTCCGAAAAGATCATGCTCGAACGATAATCCAAAGCGCGATGACGATTCATCGCGCTTTAGCCGCCCGCCCTGCGGTTTGCTTAGCCCAGCACGTCCTGATTGATGATGTTCTGCCGGATGGGATCGCCGTCCAGCACACTCAGGATGTTGCGCGCGGTCTGCTCGCTCATGCGGCTCACCGACTCGACCGTGACGCCCGCGACATGCGGGGCCATGATGACGTTGGGCAGCGCGAACAGCTCATTGCTGACCGGCGGCGGCTCCACCTCGAACACGTCGATGCCGGCGCCGGCGAGCTTTCCGGACGTGAGCGCGTCGTACAGCGCTGCTTCCTTCACGATTCCGCCGCGTGCGGTGTTGATGAGATAGGATCTCGGCTTCATCCGGCCGATCCGGGCCGCGTCGAACAGGCCGACCGTTTCCGGCGTCTTCGGACAATGGATGGTGACGAAGTCGRCATGGGGCAACGCGGCGTCAAGATCGGCGACGGGTTCGCAGCCGGCGGCCTTGATCTCGGCGGCGGGCTTGTAGGGATCGTAGACCTGCACCTTCATTTCCATCGCCAGGCAGCGCTTGGCGGTGCGGGTGCCGATGCGGCCGAAGCCGATGATCAGCACCGTCTTGCCGTAGAGATCGAACGGCAGCATGCCGAGCCGGTCGGCCCATTTGCCGTCCTTGACGCAGGAATGCATCTCCTGCGCGCGTTTTGCCAGCGTCAGCATCATGAACAGCGCCTGCTCGGCGACCGAGGGCGAGTTCGCGCTGCCCGCGACCATCAGCGGCACCTTGCGGCGGGACAGGGCGGGCACGTCCACGCGTCGTAGCCGACGCCGATGCGGGTCACGACCTTCATGTCCCGGGATGCCTCGAGCTCGGTCTCGCCGAAGGCGGTGGCGCCGAGCGCTACGCCATGGACCGGGGCATGGCTCTTCAACAGTGCCTCGAAATCCTTCGCCGAGATCAGGTTCGCAAATTCGACGAGCTCGATATCGTCTCGCTGGGTGAGGAGGGCGCGGGCCCCTTGCGACAAAGTTTGTGTAACGAAAATCTTCTTCTTGTTGGTCGCCATCGCTCCCTGCCTGCTCGCGTTTCTTAGGCCGGCGTCACAGCACGACGCCGGTGTCTTCGTTTAGCAGGTGCATATTGTTGAGGTCCATCGCCAAACGCATGGGTGCCCCGTCCTTGGCGCCGGCGTTGGGATCGACGCGGCCGCAGACCGGCGTGCCCTCGAGCCCGAAATAGACCAGGGTCTCCATCCCCATCGGCTCGGTGACGTCGAGCACGGTGTCGAAGGTCTCGACGCCCGGCCCCAGATGCGCATGCGCCTCGGTGAGGTGCTCGGGCCGGAGGCCGAGCAGGAACTTGTCGGTGCGCGGCAGCGCGTGGTAACGGGCGGCGCGGGCCGGCGGCAGCGCGAAGCCGATGCGATCGGTGAGGCGGATCTGGAGCGTGCCGCCGACGTCCTCCAGCCGGCACGGGATGAAGTTCATCGCCGGTGAGCCGATGAAGCCCGCGACGAAGCGCGTCGCCGGCCTGTGGTAGAGCTCGTTCGGCGTGCCGATCTGCTCGATCCGCCCCTTGTTCATCACCACCACGCGGTCGGCCAGCGTCATCGCCTCGACCTGGTCGTGGGTGACGTAGACCGTCGTGGTGCGCACCTTCTGGTGCACCTTCTTGATCTCGATGCGCATCTGCACGCGCAGCTTGGCGTCGAGGTTGGACAGCGGCTCGTCGAACAGGAAGACCTTGGGATTGCGCACGATGGCGCGACCCATCGCGACGCGCTGGCGCTGGCCGCCGGAGAGTTGCTTCGGCTTGCGGTCGATCAGGTCGGTGATGTCGAGGAGCCGTGCGGCCTCCGTCACCCGCGCCTTGATCTCGGCCTTGGGATAGTGCTTCAGGCGCAGTCCGAACGACATGTTCTCGGCGACTGTCATGTGCGGGTACAGCGCGTAGTTCTGGAACACCATCGCGATGTCGCGGTCCTTCGGCGGCACGTCGTTGACGACGTCGCCGCCGATCATGATGTCGCCGTCGCTGATGTCCTCGAGGCCTGCGATCATGCGTA
>NZ_JBFUES010000950.1:0-2849 GCF_056403875.1 Bradyrhizobium sp. P2_E8 | reverse complement strand
CTTCACGGAAGACGTCCGCAAGACCTGCGAAGAGGTCCAGCGTCGAATGAAGGACGTCTCGGTCGGCGAGTCCCCCCATCAGGAGCTTGCGACGGAAGAGCTCGAGCTGACCGGGATCGCAGCCAAGGTGTCGGTGTGCGAGGCCCGGTGAGGCTGATGTAGAGCGTCGTTCGCAGGATGGGTTGAGCGCTTGCGCTCCCCCCATCCTGCGAGCTGGGCTTAAAGTCCAATCCCGGCGCCGTCGGGAGTCCTGTAGCCCGGATGGAGCCAACGGGTCGGCGCAAAGCGCCGCCCGATGACAGGCTGCGCGCAATCCGGGACCGGTGCAGCTTGGGGCAAGATCCCGGATTACGCTCCGCTCCATCCGGGCTACGCTCACTCGCTAACGGCTTACCAATCCGGATCGCCGTAGGGGTCGCCCATATAGGGCGGCGGCATCCAGGGGCCTCGCGGCGGCCTTGGCCTCCGAGGTGCGGCCGCTTGCACGTGCGGCCGTGCAGGCGCCGCCGTCTCGTTGCTCGTCACGCTCCGCACGACGGGTTTCGCGGATGCAGGCGCGGACGAAGCCGTCAGTTGCGTTTGCAGCGCCTGGACCTGCGCGGCGAGGCGCGCATTGTCCGCCGCATCCTTCTCCCGCGCCGTCTTGAGCTGTTGAATGGTGTCGGCCTGCTCGCGCAGCGACTGCTCGTTGCGGCTTTTCAGTTGCTCGAGCTTTCCGCTGATGCTCGCAAGCTCGTTCGTGATGGTCTTGAGCGACTGCGCAAGATCGGACGATGACTGGTCAGGCGGTGTGGCGCCAGGACTTGGAGCGCCAGGACTTGGAGCGCCAGGTGTTGAAGCACCAGGTGTTGGAGCGCTTTGCGCTTCCTTGCCGGGCGGCGGTGCGGGCACCGGACTTGGCCCATCCGCGGCAGCCAGGTGCAGTGCCGGCGGCTGCGCAGGACTTTCGACCGCGGACGCTTGCTGGGGCTGACTGGCCGGCGGAGCCCACCGCGCCATGATCGACTTGCTGATCGACTTGGCCTCATCGCGATATTGCGAAGCGAAGGCGGCGCCGAGAACGCCGATCGCCAGCACGAGGCCAACCAAAGCGCGCAGCATGGTCCGATCTCCTCTCAGGCCTTGATCGCGAACCTTGCTATCGGGCGCCTTGTCCCTGGGAGGCTCGGCTGCCGCCGCACCGGCGCTCGCTTGCGAGGTCCGCGGGGTTTCGCTGCCGCGTTCCATTCCGGAAACCAGCCGGTCCAGCCGCGCCAGGTCTTCCTCTGCGCTCTTGATCTGGTCGTAGGCCCGCGCCAGCCCGCCATCGGCGCCGACCTCGCCCGGCTTGTCGGCATCAGGCTTCTGGGAATCAGGCTTTTGGGTATCAGGCTTGGGCTCGTTCGCGTCAGGCACCGATGCGCGCTCCATCCAGTCGGGCGTTAATGGGAGTGCGGCAGTCCGATCGTCGGAAGGATAGGCCTCACATTTGTCCAACACAACGCGCGTGCGAAGGAGAAATTATGGCGGGCTGCGGCTGCTGAAACAGCCGGGCGCTGCTCCCCCGGGCATCCCTGCGACGTGCTATGCTGTCGCGGGAGGAAGCGCCATGAGGGTTCCTACCGCGATACTCGCCCTGCTTCTTTCAAGTCCGGCCGCCGCCCAGGAGTGCCAGACATGCTCAATGGCTGACGCCTGCATGAAGGAATACGTCAAGACGACGTCGGAGGCTCAAAGGGCGACCAGGCAGGCGATCCGGGATTGGAAGCAGAACCTGGACAAAAAGGCCTCAGCAGAATTGTCCAGCAGGGGCATACTCGCATTGCAAGACGCCATGGAGGCGCAGGTTCGTACGGAGCTGGAGCGCCTGAAGGAGTGCCTGGCGAAGATCAGGTAGGGCGGGGCGCAAAGGAGGATCCGATGAAATCGCTTCTGCTGCTCACGGCGAGCGGCCCGCTGCTCATTCTCACCTCGCACCAGTCCCTGAACGACCAAAAGCTTCTTGGGGTGCTCAGGCAAAAGGGCATCGGCAAGTTCGTCGCGTTCGACGTCCCCTTGTCGCTCGCCAGGGAGCGCTACGGCGGACACTTTCACGCGGTCGAAAGCAATCTGCACGAGACCGATGATTTGAGAGTGCTCGACTTCAACGGCCAGCGGGTCTTTCAGCTCTTTCATTTCGAAGAGCTCGGTTCACCGATGCTGATCGAACAGTTGTGATCCGGTTTTGCCTCGCGGCATGATCCGCTTCGAAAGGCCCATCATCCCGCGGCGGCGGCGAACGAGCAGGGCCGTTGTCACTATGAACGATCGTTCAGGGGAACGGGCGTTGTTTCATTTCGTTGCATTGGAGGGCATATCGAGAGGAGAACGACATGAAAACAAAGATCATTGCGCTCTCTGCTGCCGTTGTCATGGCGACAGCACCAGCCGTGTTTGCTCAGGGTGCGTCGAGCAAGACGCCAGGTCAGGAGATGCAGCAAATGGGGTCCAAGAAGGGCGAGCCGGGCGCTTCCAGCTACGCTCCAGGACATAAGAAGCATCACGCGATGCACCACGCGAAGGCCTCGAAGACCACCAGCCCCGGCGCGTCGAACGTCGCTCCAGGTCAGACGACTGGCGCGAGCACGAGGCCGACCACCGGCTCGGGCACAAAGCAAGGGTACTGAAGTCTAGAGGGGACTGAAGTCCATGCACTGACGGGACCCAACGGCACGTCGAACGTGGGATAGGTTGGGCCCCGGCGACCCGTCATGCGCCGAATTAGCTTGCCTTGCCTTGAGTCCTTTTGCACTCTCTTCGCAAGGAGGCCAACGCATGAAGAAAATGACGCTCGCGTGCGCTCTCGGAACGGCGCTGGTGCTGTGCAACCT
>NZ_JBFUES010000949.1:0-2850 GCF_056403875.1 Bradyrhizobium sp. P2_E8 | reverse complement strand
GACCTATCCCTTCCTTCGCGCAAAACACTTCCCACGCACAAGGCACTTCGCGCTGTCCTTCGTCACCGGCGCGGCGCTCGCGCTCGCCGCGGTCTCGCCGTCGCAGGCCGCAGCAAAGATCCAGCGCCTGATCTCGCCGGGCGGCATCGAGGCCTGGTTCGTGCAGGACGCCACCGTGCCGCTGATCGCCATGGAATATTCCTTTGCCGGCGGCTCGGCCCAGGATCCCAAGGACAAGTCGGGCGTCGCCAATCTCGTCGGCGACCTCCTCGACGAAGGCTCCGGCGATCTCGACTCCAAGACCTTCCACGAGCGGCTCGACCGCCGCGCCATCGAGCTCTCCTTCAGCGCCACCCGCGACACCTTCCGCGGCAGCCTGCGCATGTTGCGCGACAACAAGGACGAAGCCTTCGACCTGTTGCGGATGGCACTGACCTCGCCGCATTTCGACACCGCCGACGTCGAGCGCATCCGCTCGCAGGTGATCTCGGGCCTGCGCCGCGAGACCACCAATCCGTCGTCGCTGGCGAGCCGCCAATTCCTGGAGGTCGCCTTCGGCGATCATCCCTATGGCCGGCAGACCAACGGCACGCTGGAAAGCGTGCCGACCGTCACCGCCGCCGACATGAAGGACTATGTCGGCCGCGTGCTCGCCAAGGACACATTGAAGGTCGCAGTCGTCGGCGACGTCGATCCGGCGACCCTCGGCAAGCTGCTCGACCACACCTTCGGCAGCCTGCCCGCCAAGGCCAATCTCGTGCCGGTCCCCGACATCGAGGCGGCCAAGCCGCCGCAGCGCGCCTTCGTGCCGCTCGACGTGCCGCAGACCGTCATCACCTTCGGYGGCCCCGGCGTGAAGCGCAGCGACCCGAACTTCATGGCGGCCTATGTCGTCAACCACATCCTCGGCGGCGGCGGACTGTCCTCCCGGCTCTATCGCGAGGTTCGCGAGAAGCGCGGGCTGGCCTATTCGGTGTTCGAATCCCTGCTCTGGATGGAGCATTCGGCGGTCTTCATCGGCAATACCGGCACCCGCGCCGACCGCGCCAACGACACCATCGACGCCATCGAGAAGGAGGTGCGCCGGATCGCCGAGGAGGGCCCGACGCAGAAGGAGCTCGACGAGGCCAAGTCCTACCTCAAGGGCTCGCAGATGCTGGCGCTGGATACGTCCTCGAAGCTCGCCCAGGCGCTGCTGCAATATCAGCAGGACAAGCTTCCGATCGACTATATCGAGAAGCGCAACGCCATCGTCGACGCGGTGACGCTGGACGACGCCAAGGCAGCCGCCAAGCGCCTCTGGGGCCAGGGCCTCCTGACCGTCGTCGTCGGCCGCGCCCCGCAGGCCGCCGCGCAGCCGGCGGCAGCGGCGCCCAAGTCGAACTGAGGTCTTCCATCCGCTGTGTCAAATGGCCGGGCTCGCCCCGGCCATTTGCGTTTCGCATGAGCGCCATTGCCGAACGTGGACGTCCGGGATATGTCCGGACATCACGAATGGTGCCATCATGCTGCGGATATCCCGCGATCTCGTCATCGACGAGGACGACATCGAGATCGGCTTCGTCCGCGCCTCCGGCCCCGGCGGGCAGAACGTCAACAAGGTCGCAACCTCGGCCCAGCTGCGCTTCGACACGCGCAAGCTGACCCTGCCGGAGGATGCCACGATCCGGCTCGCCCGCATCGCCGGCCAGCGCATGACCAAGGACGGCGTGATCGTGATCCACGCGCAGCGCTTCCGCACCCAGGAACGCAACCGCCAGGACGCCATCGACCGGCTCGTCGAGATCCTGAGCGAGGCGATGATACGGCCGAAGCCACGGCGCGCGACACGGCCGACCTTCGGCTCCAAGCAGCGCCGGCTCGAGGGCAAGAAGCGTCGCAGCGACGTCAAGGCCGGACGCGGCCGGAGTTTCGACGATTGAATGGACAAACACCTCCGGCCGCCAAGCGACCGGAGGTTTGCAGGTTCACGTTCCGGCGTCAGTAACGCTTGCCGGTGGCGGGACTGCCCGAGGCGGAATCGTCGACCGTCCCCTTGTGCGCTGCGCTTCCCGTAGTGCCGACCGCGCCCTTCGTTCCCTTGGTCGACTTCATGCCCATCTTCTCACCCGCAGCGCCCTGCTGCGTGCCGAGATCCTCATCTTCGCYGGCTGACGCGCCCCCCTGCATGGGTTTGCTTTGCACGGTGCCGCCGGGCTTGGTGCCAGCTGACGTGCCTTGCGCGAAAACGGGCGTCGCAATGAGGGCTGCAAGAGCGCATGCGATTGCAGAAGTCTTCACCAACTTCATCCATTTCTCCTGGATTTTTTGCGATGACCGGGTCGGCTGCGTCCTGCGCCGTTCGCCTGCACCGGACCGGTTCATCGCATAGAGAGTTCGAACGGCGCGATCGCGATGCAATCCGCTTCGTGTGGTGATCGTTTAGGGATTTCGAGGCGGTTTCGCGGAATTGTCCTCCGCATATGCGGCAGCGCGGAACACGTTCCCCGCGTGCATAAGAAGTAAGCGAGGATAGACGCGCCACATTTGCCATGTGGGAAGCTCGACCTTCCCCATGCATTTGTGCCCACGAGGCATTAGACTGGGATATTCGCCGAGTGAGCCCATGCCCGTCCGCCAATTGCCTGAGCAAGTCGTCAACCGCATCGCCGCCGGCGAGGTGGTCGAACGGCCCGCGAGCGTGGTCAAGGAACTGGTCGAGAATGCGATCGATGCCGGTGCGAGCCGGATCGACGTCTTCACCGATGGCGGCGGCCGGCGGCGGATCGGCATCACCGACGACGGCAGCGGGATGACGGCGAAGGATCTCGCGCTCGCGGTCGAGCGCCACGCCACCTCCAAGCTCGACGA
>NZ_JBFUES010000948.1:0-2852 GCF_056403875.1 Bradyrhizobium sp. P2_E8 | reverse complement strand
GCCTTATAGGCCGCCAACCCACCGAAATGAAGAGGCTCTACGACTTTAAGGTAACACAGTAATGCCTCGGGCCTAGATGTCAGGCATCGTTAACCCTGACTTCATTCCGGACTGCGAAAATAATGTCCGACCGTCCCCCGACAAGAGAGACCTGATGGCGTTCGGACTATTTCGGAAGCGTCTGCCGGACATGGCTGCGCCTGCGGCCGCCCCGCAGGTTGCGCAGCCGCCGGCCCATTCCGAGCCCGGCCCGGCCACTGAGGGCGATTCGGCCAGGGAAATCCTGGAACTGCTGGAACTCGAGCTGGGCGCGATGATCCGCCAGCTCGAGCGCGCCGCCAATTCGGTGGCCGGCGGCGCCGAAGCGACCGCCGTGACCCTTGCGGCCATTCGCGACCGCACCGACGCCCTGACCGGCCGCACCAACGCCGCGCAGTCGACCGCATCCACCTTCGCCCATGCCGCCGACAAGTTCACCCAGTCCGCCCAAGGCATCGGGGCGCAGGTTCGCGAGGCCGGCAAGCTCGCCGACGCGGCCAGTGCCGCAGCGCAGGAAGCCCGCGCCAATGTCGACCGCTTGCGGGAATCCTCCGCCGCCATCGGCAACGTCGTCAATCTGATCGCCCAGATCGCGCGGCAGACGACGCTGCTCGCGCTCAACTCGACCATCGAGGCCGCGCGCGCCGGCGCTGCGGGCAAGGGTTTTGCGGTCGTCGCCACCGAGGTCAAGGCACTCGCGGTGCAGACCCAGGGCGCGACGGAAGAGATCACCAAGAAGATCGACGCGCTCCAGCGCGACGCCGCCGGCTCCGCCGATGCCGTGCACCGCATTTCGCAGGCGATCGAGGCGATCCGCCCGGTCTTCGAGACCGTCAATGGCGCGGTCGCCGAGCAGAACGCCACCACGAGCGAAGTCTCAGGCAATGCCGCCAGCGCGTCGGAGTTCATCGTCTCGGTCGGCCAGAGCGCAGCCGAGATCGATGCCGCAACCAAGGCGGYCGAGACCCATGGCGAGAACGTCGCCAGCGCCGGCAAGGCGGTCACCACCTTCGCACAGAAGCTGAAATCGCGCTGCGCAGTGCTGCTGCGCCAGAGCGAGCACGACGACCGCCGCAAGACCGAGCGCCTCCCCTGCCATCTCAAGTTCGAGAGCGCGCGCGGAGTGATGCCGGTCTACGAGATCGCGATGGACGGCGTGCTGATCGGCGGTGCGGACGCAAGCCGGCTGGCACCGCAAGCGATGATCGAAGGCAGCCTCGAACAGGTCGGCGCCTGCCGCCTGCGCGTCGTCGAGCAATCCAAGGCGGGAGCCCGCGCGCACTTCGTCAATCCCAATGCCGAGCTCCGCGAGAAGATCGAAGACCGGCTGTGGGCGATCCACGAAGAGAACACGGAGTTCGTCACCCGCGCCATGGAAGCGGGCAGCGCGCTGACCGCGATCTTCGAGCAGGCGGTTGCACGCGGCGAGGTCAGGATCGACGACCTGTTCGACACCGACTATGTGGAGATTGCGGGCACCAATCCGCAGCAATACCGCACCAGATATCTGGACTGGGCCGACCGCGCGCTGCCGCCGTTCCAGGAAGCGTTTCTCGCCAAGGAACCGCGCATGGCGTTCTGCGCCATGGTCGACCGCAACGGCTTCCTGCCGGTGCACAACAGGATCTATTCGCATCCGCAGCGGCCGGGCGACGTCGCCTGGAACACGGCCAACTGCCGCAACCGGCGCATTTTCAACGATCCGGCGGGGTTGGCGGCCGCGCGCAACCTGCGCTCGTACCTGGTCCAGAGCTATGCGCGCGACATGGGCAACGGGACCACGGTGATGATGCGCGAAATCGACGTCCCGATCCGCGTGCAGGGCCGGCACTGGGGCGGATTCCGCACCGCTTACAAGCTGTAGTGCACGCTCTCGTGCACTCCTAGGCAAGACGCCGGGCGCGAATCATCCTCTAAGGTCGAAGCTGGACTGGGAATGCCGCGGGAGCCGGCGCACGGCTCTGACTGGAGGACTCTCAAGACATGTCCGTCGCACAACTTGCCGTACTGGACACCGGATCCAACCGGACGCTCGCCGAACGCCTGATCGACCAGCTCGCCGACCGCATCGGCGGCCTCGGCGTGGAGCTCGCCGACATTGCCGGCAACGTCCAGGAAGTCGCAAACCGCGTCGCGAACCAGTCGGAACGGTTCCATCACCTCCAGGAGACGGCCCAGACGATGGTCTCGGCCAACCACGACATCGCCAATGCGTCGCAGGCTGTGCAAACGACGACGTCCGCTGCGGTCGGCGAGATCGCGCAGTCGCGCGGCGCGGTCGATACCGCCGTCAGCCACATCTCCGAGCTTGTCGCCGCCGTGGGGCGGATCGAAGCGCGCTTGAGCGCGGTGGGCTCGGCGCTGGCGCAGGTGGCAAAGGTATCCGGCTCGATCGAGGCGATCGCKAAACAGACCAATCTGCTCGCTCTCAACGCCACCATCGAGGCAGCGCGGGCCGGCAATGCCGGCCGCGGCTTCGCAGTGGTCGCAAGCGAGGTGAAGAACCTCGCCGAAGCCACCCGCCAGGCCACGCACCAGATCTCCGACACCGTGCGCGATCTCGACGGCCAGATCGAAGGCCTGATCGGCGAGAGCAGCGACGCCTCGCAGCGCGCGAAGACCGCCGGCGAAGGCGCCCAGCAGATTTCCAGCATCATCTCGCGCGTCCAGCAGGGTTTCGCCTCCGTGGAAGCGGAGATCGACAGCGTCGCGCGTGCGGCGACCTCCAATCTCGGCCATTGCGACACCGTCATCAGCGAGCTCAACGAGCTCGCCAAGGGCGTCGACCTCTCCTCGCGCGATCTCAAGAGCGC
>NZ_JBFUES010000947.1:0-2852 GCF_056403875.1 Bradyrhizobium sp. P2_E8 | reverse complement strand
GGCGTGGCCTTGAGCGGAATCGCCAGCTTCTCGACCAGGCGGCGGGTGCGGTCATAGGGTACCTTGGAGCCGTCGGCGAACATCGAGCGGCCGTCCTGGTCGACGATTTCGAGATTGAGACCCTGCTTGGTCTCCTCGAACATGATGTGCTTGGACATCTCGGTCAGTTCCGGCATGTCCTGCAAGGCCTGCCGCAGCGAGGCCGCGGCGAGCGCGAAATTGCGGTCGACCTTGATCTTCGCCCCCGACGTGCGGTCGCGGTCCTCCTGGTCCGGGGTCGGCGTGTTGGAGGCATCCTCGGGCTGGATATGGTCGACGTTCTTCAGCCGCGGGCGCGTCGGCAGGCCGTCGGATTCGACGATGCCGGCGTAGCGCGCCTCGCTCTGCACGCCGAAGGCGTCGCGCATCGAGCCGGCGACGATCTTCAGCTTGTTGGCGTCCTGCGTCGAGAATGCGACGAGCATCACGAAGAAGCTCATCATCAGGCCCATCAAATCGGCGAAGGTCACGAACCAGCCGTGACCGCCCCCGTGAGCATCGCCGCGCTTCTTCTTGGCCATGTCTGTCTGTCCCGGCGGGCGGCGTTACGCCGGCACCGGCTCGCCTTCGGCGTGGCGGTGCTTCTCCGGCAGATAGGCCAGCAGCATTTCGCGCACCAGCGTCGGGCTCTTGGAGTCGCGGATCATCAGGATGCCGTCGATGATCAGGGTGCGGTTGGTCTCTTCATCCAGCAGCTTGCCGTGCAGCTTGTCGGCGATCGGCAGGCAGAACAGGTTCGCGACGAGCGCACCGTAGAGCGTTGCGAGCAGCGCGGTCGCCATGAACGGACCGAGCTTGGAAGGGTCGGTCATGTTCGCGAACATCTGCACCATGCCGATCAGGGTGCCGATCATGCCGAAGGCCGGGGCGCAGTCGCCGATGGCGCGATAGATCTTGCTGCCCTCGTCGAGGTGCATCAGGAAGTTGTCGCGGTCGCGCTCGAGATTGTCGCGGATGAAGTCGAGGTCGTAACCGTCGGCGACATAGCGGATGCCCTTGGCGAGGAACGGCTCGTCGGTCTCGACCTTTTCGAGACCCACCGGGCCCTGCTTGCGGGCGATCTCGGCGATGCGGGCGAGCTCGTCGACGAGGTCGTGCGCCGACAGCCGGCTCATGGTGAAGGCGAACTTGGCGCCGAGCGGAAGGCCGTGCAGGAGCGCGCTGAGCGGAAAGCGGATCATGGTGGCGGAGATCGAGCCGCCGAAGATGATGATCATCGCATGTTCGGAGATGAACATGTGAAGGTCGCCGCCCATGAAGATCATCGCTGCGATGACGATGATGCCCGCCGTGAGCCCAACGCCCGTCATGATATCCATGAGAGACTCCAAACGCGTACGCAACAACGGCCGTCCTGGCCGCTGGCGCGGCCCAACCCCGAACCGCATCGGAAACCCTAGAGCGCCGCCCTTAAAGCCGCGTAAAGGTTAAGTCGGGACAGCGTGGCGAAGGCGCGCCACGTGCGCCGGACTTGCCGGCCGCCGGCAGGAATCTCAACACTTCGCTAACCATGTTTGCGCGGGGCTAGGACGAGATGCCCACCAGCTGCAGGCTGAGCGCGCGCAGACGCTTGCGCGCGTCGGCATCGTAGGCTTGCGGATTGGCGCGCGCCTCGTTCATGCCGTTGAAGAACAATCCGCTCTTGCCTGCGACGTCGTCGCCCTCGACGAGGCGCAGGATCGCCGCACCGCCCTGCTCCACCGTCGAGATCGGCGTAATGCCGCCGGCCCGCACCATGGTGGTGTTCATGTAGGTCGCCGGATGCAGCGAGTTCACGGTGACACCCACGCCCTTCACTTCCTCGGCGAAATCGATCGTGAACATGATCTGCGCGAGCTTGCTCTGCGCATAGGCGCGCGAGCCGCTATAGCCCTTGGTGATCATGACGTCGTCGAAGTCGATCGGATGCTGGCCGAGCGAGGCGACGTTGACGATGCGCGACGGCGCCGCGGCCTTCAGCAGTGGCAGCAAGAGATGGGCGAGGAGGAAGCCGGAGAGATAATTGACGGCAAAGCGCAGCTCGTGACCATCGGCGCTGACCTGACGCTGCGGCCCGTCATTCTGCGAGCCGATGCCGGCGTTGCTGACGAAGACGTCGAGACGCTGGTGATCACGCTTCACGGCTTCCGCGAGTGCGCGCGTGCCCGACATCGACGACAGGTCCGCCTGGTAGAAGATCGGCGCAGCGTGGCCGGCTTTCACGATCTCGTCGATCAGCGTCTTTGCGCGCGCCGCATCGCGGCCGTGGATCAGGACCTTCGCGCCCTCGGCCGCCAGCCGGCGCGCGACGTAGCGGCCGACACCGTCGGTCGAGCCCGTGATCAGGACCGTCTTGCCATTCATCGTCATCGCGTGTCCTCCGACTGCGGCCCTAGGCCACATCCGTGACTAGGACTCATACAGTATTCTATGGCCGGTATGGCATGCTCCATCGCAGGAGCCGTTTTGCAATGTTGACGCTGTTCGGTCTTCTCACCGCGCTTCCTGCGGTTCTGGCGCTTCATCTGCTCGAGCCGGAACTCGTCCTGCCGGCGTTCAGCGTCCTGCTCTTTGTCGAAGCCGCTTTCGCAGTGATCGTAGCGCGCCTGGTTCAAGGTCCTGATAAGGTGGACGACATCACCCTGTGGGATCTTGCCGGTGGCTTCACCCTGATCGGATGTGCCGCCGCAATGTTTGGCGAGCCGGATCAGGCTGCCCTGTTCCTGATGGAACAGGGCGGCCCACGGCCGGCATCGCGGCCGTAGGTCGTTCGGTCAGCCCGTCAGTGAATCTCCGCCGAGCGCTTCAGCGCGGCCTTCAGCTTCTCCAGCGAG
>NZ_JBFUES010000946.1:0-2856 GCF_056403875.1 Bradyrhizobium sp. P2_E8 | reverse complement strand
GCTGAGGTCATTGAAAAGGCAGCGCTCGCGAAGTGACGAACCTGCTCCCGGCACTTCGGTGTCGGGAGCGTTTGCTCGGAATCTAGCAACCTGCCGCACATCAGTCGCGCGATATGGACAGCCCCGCGAGAAGCGGCGCGTACGCAGCGAGCTTGCGGGATATGAACTCCGTGAAGAGCCGCACGCGCTTGGTCTTGCGTGACTCCCCCTGTGTAAGAAGCCAGAGCGTTCCGTACATGTGCAGATCGGTGCCCGGCACCCTCACCAGCAGGGGGTCGGCGTCTCCGACAAAGCACGGCAGTGTCGTCATCCCGAGCCCTTGCCTGACAGCAACGATCTGCGCCCCGGCGTCTGTGACCCTGAACGGAACGCCGGTGGTGCGAACCTCACCCTCGCTCGCCCAATCCGGAATTCCGTGAATGCTGATGACGATCCACCGGACAGGATCAGGCGCGCCGGCACGCCACACGGCCAGTCGGTCCCGGGACATGTAGACGCCGCCGAACACCTCCGGTCCCTTCAGGCCGTGAAGATTGAGCGGCAGGGTCTTGCGGTCGTAGACGACGCGGATCGCGACGTCCGCCTCCCGGTTGGTCAGATTTGCCAGCTCACCGAACGACAGGATGTCCATCTCGATGTCAGGATGCTGACGCGCGAAATCGGCGAAATCAGGCATGAGCAGGTGAGTCGCAAGCGGCGGCGCCAGCGTCACCCGCAGACGCCCGCGCACGCTCTGGTCGCGCCCGAAGACGCGCGTCTCCAGCTGGTGCGACGACGCTTCCATCTGGTCCGCGAACTCGAGGACCTCCTCGCCCGCAGCCGTCAGGCGATAGCCCGACGGCAGCTTTTCGAACATGTGGACCCCGAGGCGTTCCTCGAGCTGGGCGATGCGTCGCAGCACGGTCGCGTGGTTCACGCCGAGGCGCTCGGCGGCAGCCCGCACCGAGCCTCCGCGCGCGACGGCAAGAAAGTAGCGAACGTCGTCCCAGTCGATCATGGTGCAATCCCGCACCGCGCGGTGCGCCTTCCAAAGCCCGTATCCGACGCATCGAACAGCATCTCGTATGTGGGTGGCGCGGGGCGATTATCATAGCCCGGACCGGCAAGCACGGCCCRATTCCTAACGGCGGACTGATCATCGCGCCTGGTGTCAGTCGTCCATCCGGTTCAATTTCGCACCACCGATGTGCGCGCTTCCGCACTCAACGCCTGACGCCGGCAGACCCATCTCGAGGTTCTCGGGGGCAGATGCTCTCCCGACACCACGACAGGAGAAGTTATGGGAAAGCTTGAAGGTAAGGTTGCAGTCGTCACGGGTGGATCGAGCGGCATGGCGCTGGCGAGCGCCAAACGGTTCGTTGAAGAAGGCGCCTATGTCTTCATCACGGGCCGGAGGCAGGAGGCGCTCGACGAGGCCGTCAGGCTGATTGGCCGGAACGTGACCGGCGTGTGCGGCGACGCGGCCAATCTCGACGACCTCGACCGTCTGTTCGACACGGTCAAGCGGCAAAAAGGCAGGATCGACGTCCTGTACGCAAGCGCGGGCATCGGCGAAGCCGTTCCGCTCGGCGAGATTACCGAGCAGCATTTCGATGCGGCCTTCGGCCTCAATACGCGCGGCACGCTGTTCACGGTTCAGAAGGCCCTGCCGCTGTTCAGCGATGGTGGATCGATCTTCATGACCGGGTCGGTTGCGTCGGTGAAAGGTTTTCCCGGTTACGGCGTGTATGCGGCGAGCAAGGCGGCGTTGCGCTCATTCGCACGCACGTGGCTCAACGAACTGAAGGGCCGGAAGATCCGGGTGAACGTGTTGAGCCCGGGGCCGATCGCCACACCGATGCAGGACCAGGTTCTCACCGAGGAAGCGAAGCGGATGTTCGAATCCCTGATCCCGCGGGGAACGATGGGGCGTCCTGAGGAAATTGCAGCGGTCGCGCTGTTTCTCGCTTCGGACGATTCGAGCTTCGTGAACGGGGTGGAGCTGTCCGTCGACGGCGGCTTCTCGGCCATCTGAAAAACGGAGACGCATGATGAGCTATGCGATTATAGGATTCGGCAAGATCGGCCAGGCCCTCGCCCACGCCTTCGCCCGCAAGAACATCGAGGTCACAGTCGCGAGCCGCCGGCCGCCCGAGGCGTTGGCGCCGCAGGCTCGGGCGATCGGACCCACGGTCGTCGCCAAATCGCAGGGGGAAGCGCTGGAGGCCGACACGATCATCCTGGCGGTCCCGTTCGGAGAGCATGGCGAGGTTGCGAAGGCCCTGCCGAACTGGACAGGCAAGACGATCATCGACGCGACCAACGGGTTTGGAGAAGAGCTGGACGGTCTTCTCTCCTCCTCCGTCGTCGCGAAGGCGTTCGCCGGCGCCAGGCTCGTGAAAGGCTTCAATCACCTGGGTGCGGCCAAACTGGCTGCCGATCCGATCGTCGAGGGCGGGCACCGGGTCGTCTTCCTGTCGAGCGACGACGAGGACGCGATCGCGCCCGTGGCGGCCTTGGCCAAGCAACTCGGGTTCGCACCCGTCAAGCTGGGGAAGCTCAACGAGGGCGGCGCGCTGGTGCACGCACGCGGCCGCGTTTGGGGTCAGCTCATCTTCCAGGATCTATTCAAGAAGGAGCAGTAGTAGATCTAGGACCGTATGATCGACACCGAGAACCGGTCGCGCGCGCCAATTTCTTGGAGCAGCGCGCGACCGAATATTCCCCACCACCCTGGGGTACGCTGCGGGTCAATTACAGTTCTTGAGCTTTCGGCAGCCGGATCACTTTTTAGTCGTGCCCTCAGATGGCTGCTCTGCCGACCCGCCGATTTTCTTCGAGACCACGTAGACGTCGACGCCGCTCATCGAACATTCC
>NZ_JBFUES010000945.1:0-2857 GCF_056403875.1 Bradyrhizobium sp. P2_E8 | reverse complement strand
GTTTACTGCAGGTCGAAGAGACATGTTTCACAAAACTGGTCCGGGCAGGGTTGACGTCGATCTGGATTTTTCAGGAGTGGGGATTCTGCACGCGCGGCTGTGGAATTTCGATTTCGATGACTTTGCCGGTTAGCAGTTTCGGGGCTTGAAGAAAGAGCATTCCGAATTTCTGAAGAGCAAAGTGGTCCCCCTACTCGAGGACGATGCCGGTCAGATCTGGATGACGGGCTCCGCGAGCCGGATCGGTGCGGCCGATTGGAATATGACGACGTCGGCCAACCGCGTGATTACAGTCGCGCGGTCTCTGTCCGAGATGGGCATCCACCCGGAGCAAATGCAGACGCACGCCATCGGCAATACGCAGACGGCAAATCACAGGCTGGACGAAGACAGCGATAGATCGGTGGTCCTTTGGGTGCTCCCGAAGGTCTATTTCGAACCGATCATAAAGCCAGACTTGCCGCGACCCGTTCCGCCGAAGCCAAAAGTTAGTCGAAATTTCAAGATAGCTATGCTGCTTGAGGTCGACGGTTCGATCTCGTTCGCCGCGAGAGCGGCCATCAAGCGCATCGTGAAGGGCAGGGCTGGAGCCGGAATTGCGTTTGCCAGCGCCTTGTTCTCCATATGGGACACGGAAAACAATTTGAAGTGCACCTACGTCTATGCGGCGGTCGGCCTGGGCTTTGGCTTAAGCCTTCCGAAGACTGGCGGTAGATCGGGTACCCTGCATGGCCCCTGGAATTCGTTTACGACTGAAAAGCCAATCTCCTGTTCGCAGTTCGGCAAGTCGATGCGCTTTACGACTATCGGCATAGGCGGTGTGAGCAAGAACTGGATCCTGCTGGAAACGCCCAAGGGGGTGAAGGACGTCTACTTGAGCATCAGCACCGGCACGACTATAGGCGGCGGCGCGTCGACATACCCAGCCCATCTGAGCGCTTTCGTCCCGCTGGAGAGACCAAAGCCGTTTGGCGGGCCGTGAGTGAACCGGCTCATCGTAACCTTTAGCCCGATATCGGCTCCGCCATGTACGCCGGACACCGTTTCAATGATCACAGCACGCATCCGCAGCGGGCGGATTGAGCATAGGCCAAAAGCCGAAGGTCGGCTCTAGAATGCCCCTCGCAAAAGCGATCGATGATTTGGGTCACCTTCTCACTATAGTCTCGTTGCCAGTGTCCCAACCCGTGCAGAGCGCTCTCCCGACAAGCAATCGAGTTGAGGTGAAGGATGCGCTCCATCGTACACAGCGCGCAATCGTGGAGAGTTGGCAGGTCCGGATCATTGGCAAGAGCCAAGCTCGGAAACACATCCCACCACATATAGCAGACACAGTTTAGTGTCCCCGCATCGGCTTCGCCAAGGTAAGACAAGCTGGGAGTACACCGCGGCTCGAACAATTTCGCAAATAGTTCTGCGACAGACTTCACGCAGCGGACACGGTCTTTGATCGGCACATCAGTTGAACATAGCCATCTGTTATCGCCGCTTGCGCTCGTATTTGCGAGGTAGGTTAAGCCTTGTGCGATTTGGCTGTCGGCAAATCCCTGTAATGCGGTCTCCGGGTCTTCAAACAGTCGCGTGAGATAAGACACAGCTTCTGCTGGTGGCGGGTCCCACCAATCATGTTCGGGATCGAAGTACCAAGGTGATTGCTGAAAACGGACCTCGCGTCCAAACGAGTGATCCAGCCAATCATCAAACGAGAGCTTTTGCAGGCGCATCATAAAGTCCGCCTTCCCGGAGACATGAAGCGCACAATGCTATGCTAGACCCGGAATTAAGCCAACGCGCGACCAATCGATGAGTGAGATCGGTTCTTCACCTTGCCCCAATGGCGGCAGCGGCCCGCTTCATAAGCCCGATCTCGAAGGCATTGACGAACACGCCCTCAGGACGCCGCTCCAGCAGGCGCTCCAGGTTCGCCTTCGGACGGGGAGGGCGGCCGACCTCGTGCATATCTTCAACATAAAGATCGATGGTGTCGCCAAATGTGCGGACCGGCGCAGCAGCCTTTGGTTTCGGTGATCCGCGGCGGTCAATGTTGCGCTCCATGTCGAGCGCCCAATCTTCACCATCCTTGCGACGGCGAAAGGTCTCTGACACATAGCGGTTCTTGCGGCGGACCTGGTCGCGCCAGTTCCCAGAGAGCAACTGAGTGTAGCTAGCCAGGCCGTGTGCACTCCCTAATTCGTGTGCGCTACGTGTGCACCGAGAGGTCAAACGGGTACAAACGTGTGCAATTTCGGCTAGTTTGGAGTGCACAGGTTCGTGTTTCATCCTATTAAGATGATAGGATAAGTCATTGAAATCGCACGACTATCGCTTTTCTGTGGCGCCCATGATGGATTGGAGCGAAAGTCAAAACGCTTCAATTGGTTAGGTGGCCACGTGTGCACAACATGTGCACCGAAAGATCAACAAAAATCCAGTCACGACCATTGTGAGCGTATGTTTTCGAGAGCAGAGCCTCCGGTTGTGGCAAGACCATTCCGCGGGTTGACAGCCTTGATTACCGGATGTGGATATTCCGTCGGCGCAATCGCTTTCGACAAGGCCGTTATTGCGGAAGGTCGTTTCGCGGAGATAGCGCACCCTAAAGATTCGAACTGGTGCCAAGTCTTCGTCCATCTTGAGCGCGGTGTCGAAGCAGCCCGGATCCGCGGCTGCGTCGTGGATTATCACGCCTATCGTCCGTCGGGCGCTACGGGAGTCGAGCCGGGTGTTGCGCATCAAAAAAGTATCAGTTGCACACTGAAATCGTGGTGGCGTGCCTAAGTACCGGTCGTTACTCTCCCGGCAAGAGGAAGCGCTGAGCATTCAGCCGATAAGGGAACAGGGGCGGACTATTGCAAAC
>NZ_JBFUES010000944.1:0-2861 GCF_056403875.1 Bradyrhizobium sp. P2_E8 | reverse complement strand
ATCACATCCTGATCCGGCTTGTCAGCATAGAGCCGCTCCACCAGCCCAGCCCGACGCTCCAGGCCGGCGCGCTGGTTGATGTAGCCTTTGTCGGTCAGCTCATTGCCGTCGATCGAGGGCGGCTCGACCATCAGCATGGCGCGCGCGATGATGCGGCTGCTGGCGCCTTCGCACTCCCTGTTGTGCGCTTCCAGACCGTGCCTGAAGCAGGCGATTACCTCGGGATGTTTCACGGCCTGCTCAAAGCTGAGATCGGGATTACCGACGAGCTGGCGGCAGGCATGCAGGTTCGGCCAGGCGAGCAGGCCGATGAAGGCGCGATCCTGCCCCGCGACCAGCGCGTCATGCACGACGGGCGTTGCGGCTGCGATGGTGTCGGTGCGGAGCGAGCCGACATGGACGAACGTGCCGGTGGTCAGCTTGAAGTCTTCGACGACGCGCCCGGCGAAGATGATGCCCTTCACCGGATCGGCGTCATCGACGAAGATGCCGGCATCGCCGATGCAGTAGAAGCCTTCCTCGTCGAACATCTTCCTGGTCAGCTCCGGCTGGCCGAAATAGCCGGGCGTGACGTTGACGCCGCGCAGGCGCAGCTCGTATTTCGAGCCGCACGGCACCATCTTCAATTCGACGCCGGGAAACGGCAGGCCGATCAGGCCGACGCGCTCGGTATCCCAATAGGTGCCGGTCGAGGTCGGCGCGGTCTCGGTCGAGCCCCAGCCGGTGTAGAACACGATGCGCTCGCCGGTGGTCTTCACCGCGAGGGCCTGCATGCGGTCGTAGAGATCGTCCGGCAGCCGTGCGCCGCCATAGGCCATGATCGACAGGTTCTTGAAGAAGGAGCGGCACAGCGCATCGTCCTTCTCCATGGCAGCGGCGAGCGCGGCATAGCCGGCGGGCACGTTGGCGTAATAGGTCGGCGAGATTTCGTGCAGATTGCGCAGCGTCTCCTCGAACTGGCCCGGCATCGGCCGGCCGTCGTCAATATAGAGCGTGCCGCCGTCGACCAGGATGGGATGGAACGCCGCATTACCGCCCATCGTGTGGTTCCACGGCATCCAGTCCAGCATGGTCGAGATCGGACCGCCCGGATCGCGCGGCCGCACCTGCATCATCATCGCCGCATTGGCGCACATCATGCGCTGCGTGTTGATGACGGCTTTCGGCATGCCGGTCGAACCGGACGTGAAGAGCAGCTTGCCGACGGTGTCGGGCGTGATTTTGTCAATCGACTCCGCGACGGCGGCGGTCACCGGCGTTGCCGCAAGCTCGGCAAAGCTGACGCCCTTGATGCCGTCGCAGGGACGCAAGACGTGGATCACGGTGACGCCGGTGAGATCGAGCGCTTTGAGTGCCTTCTCGAAGGTCGGCCCGTCCTGCACCATCACCACAGCCGGCTTGATCAGGTCGAACAGGTATTTCAGCTTGACGTGATCGTGGCTCATCAACGAGTAGGCCGGCGACACGGGAGCCGCCGGAACGCGCGCCTGCATCGCCGCCTGCGTCAGCAGCGCATGCTCGATCGAGTTGCCGGACAGGATCGTGACCGGGCGGCCATCGAGGCCGAGATTGAGCAGGCCTTGCGTCAGCGAATCCACGGTGCGCTTGGCGTCGCCGTAAGAGACCTTCCGCCATTCGCGGTTCGGGCCGCCGCGCTGGGCGAGCCAGACGCGCTCGGGTGCTTCCTTCGCCCATTTGGCGAGCGAGGCCGGTATGTGCCTCTCGTGAGGTTGCAGCGGAATGCGCGACTTCAGCACCACCGTGCCGTCGCCGCGGCGCTCGACGTCAATGTCGCGTGCCAGCCACTCGACCTTGCGAAAGGCGGGCTTCGTCATCACCGCCGCCGCGCTGCCACTCATTTTGCGTCTCCCGGAATTACTGTCCTTTGCGGATCTTCGTCGTTCAGCGCCTGATATAGACAGGCTTTCGCTTCTCAAGGAAGGCCCTGATGCCTTCCGAAAATTCCTCGGAGCGGCTGCACAGGACCTGGTTGCGGTCTTCCATCGCGATAACAGCTTCCAGCGATCCGGCATCGACGCTCATGTTGAGGCACTCTTTCGAGAGGCGCAGACCTACCGGCGAGGCCGTGATCATCGCATCGATGTAAGGCTCGGCCGCGTCATCGAGCTTGTCTTCGTCGACGACCTCGGAGACGAGACCGACCGCGAGCGCCCGCTCGGCGCCGATGAAGCGCCCCGTGAGGATCAGCTCGGAGGCGACGGAGACACCGACGAGGCGCGGCAGAAAATAGCTGGTGCCGATATCGCAGCCGCCAAGGCCGAGCTTGATGAAGGCGCAGTTCATCCGCGCCGATTTGGTCGCGATGCGGATGTCGGCCGCAAGCGCCAGCGCAAAGCCGCCGCCGGCCGCCGCGCCCTGCACCAGCGCCAGGATCGGTTGCGGACAGCGCCGCATCAGCATCACGATGTCGGCGATGCGCCGCTGCGAGTCCAGGGATTCGGTGACGCCGGGCGGCTCCTGCTGCCCGGCCCGGCGCGCCATCGCGGCCTTGAGATCGAGGCCCGCGCAAAAATTCTTGCCGGCGCCCTTCAGCACCACCACGCGCGTCTCGCGGTTGCGCTGCAGCCCCTGGAAATAGGTGTTGAGCGCATCGATCAGCGCGGGATCGAGCGCGTTGAGGCTGTCGGGACGATTGAGCGTCACCCGGTCGACGCCGTCGTCACGCTCGATCAGCAGCGGTTGGGACATGCGCGACTTCCTTCATCCGCAACAATGGTGCCGATTGCTGCGCCCTCCCCCCTTTTGGGAGAGGGCATGTACGTCGCTCGCCGCGCATTCGCTCGGGTGAGGGGTCTGCCTCCACAGGTGAGATCGCGGAGAGAACCCCTCATCCGTTGCGC
>NZ_JBFUES010000943.1:0-2862 GCF_056403875.1 Bradyrhizobium sp. P2_E8 | reverse complement strand
GATCTATACCGACCGCCTGCAACAGATCAGCCGCCAGTTCGGCCGTCCGCTGACGCCAGATCAGGCCCGCGCCTTCGGCCTCGACCGTCAGGTGCTGCAGCAGACGATCGCGGAAGCAGCCCTCGACGAAGAGGCACGCCGGCTCGGGCTCGGCCAGTCCGACGACCAGATCCGCCAGGTCATCATGAACGACCCCAACTTCAAGGGCGTCGGCGGCAGCTTCGATCCGAACCGCTTCCAGGCCGTGATCCGCAACTTCGGCTATACCGAGCAGCGCTACGTCTCCGAGCAGCGCAAGGTGTCGCTGCGCCGGCAGATCACCGGCACGATCGGCGCCGGCCTCGAGCCGCCGAAGGCGATGATCGACGTGCTGACGCGTTTCCAGAACGAACAGCGCGCCATCGAGTTCGTCAGGCTCGACGCGGCCCAGGCAGGCACCATCGATGCGCCCTCGCCCGAGGCGCTCGCCACCTATTTCGAGGATCACAAGGTCCAGTTCCGCGCGCCCGAATATCGCAAGATCGCCTTCGTCGTGATCTCGCCGGAAGAGATCGGCAAATGGACCGAAGTCTCCGACGAGGACGCGAAGAAGGTGTTCGAACAGCGCAAGGACCGGCTCGGCACGCCGGAGAAGCGCCAGATCCACCAGATCGTGTTCCCCAACGCGGCCGAGGCGCAGACCGCACGCGAGCGCCTCGCCGGCGGAATGTCGTTCGAAGATCTCGGCAAGGAGCGCGGACTGAGCGCCTCCGACGTCGATCTCGGGCTCGTGACCAAATCGTCGCTCGACCCGGCGGTGGGCGACGCCGCCTTCGCGCTTGCCGCGGGCGAGATCAGCCAGCCGATCCAGGGCCGTCTCGGCACCGCGATCGTCAAGGTCGACAAGATCGAGCCGGGCGTCGAGGCGAACTACGCCAGCCTCGTCGGCGACATCAAGCGCGAGATCGCGACCGAGCGCGCGCGCGTCAAGGTCGCCGATCTCCGCGACAAGATGGAAGACGAACGCGGCGGCGGCTCCAGCGTGATCGACGCGGCGCAGAAGCTCGGCCTCACCGCCGTGACCATCGACGCCGTCGACCGTTCCGGCCGCGCCCCGAACGGCCAGCCGGTCGCCAACGTCCCGCAGGGCCTCGACGTGGTGTCGCAGGCCTTCAACACCGACGTCGGCGTCGACAACGACGCGATCTCGTTCAAGGGCGGCTATGTCTGGTACGACGTGCTCGCCATCACGCCCTCGCGCGATCSCAATCTCGACGAGGTCCGCGACCAGGTCGAGGGCCGCTGGCGCCAGGACCAGATCGCGATCAAGCTGAAGGCCAAGGCGACCGAGATGGTGCAGAAGCTCGAAACAGGCGGCAAGCTTGCCGATGAAGCCGCAGCGATCGGCGCCAAGGTCGAGACCGCGACCGGTTTCAAGCGCGACGACTCGCCCGCCGGCGTGCCCGGCACCGTTGTGGCGGCCGCCTTCCGCACCGCCAAGGACGGCGTCGGACAGACGCCCGTGAGCGGCGGCAGCGAAGTGATCGTCTTCCGCGTCACCGACATCATCGATCCCGCGGTCGACGCGGCCTCCGACGCGGTCAAGAAGCTGAAAGACAGCCTCGACCGGGCGCAGACCGAGGAGCAGGTCGCGGCGTACGTCAACAAGCTTGAAACCGACATCGGGACCACCATTAATCAGGCCGCCTTCGCGCAGGTGACCGGCGCGAACCAGTGAGTTGAAAGCACGCGATGGACGACCTGAAATCGATCATTGGAAAAGTGGCGACCGGCGCCAGCCTGTCGCGTGACGAAGCGGCTTCCGCCTTCGACGCCATGATGTCGGGCGAAGCCACGCCCTCGCAGATGGGCGGCCTGCTGATGGCGCTGCGGGTGCGCGGCGAGACCGTGGACGAGATCACCGGCGCAGTCGCGGCGATGCGCTCCAAGATGCTGACCGTGACTGCACCGCCCGACGCCATCGACATCGTCGGCACCGGCGGCGACGGCTCTGGCTCGGTCAACGTCTCGACCTGCGCCTCCTTCATCGTCTCGGGCGCCGGCGTGCCGGTGGCCAAGCACGGCAACCGCGCTCTGTCCTCGCGCTCCGGCGCTGCCGATGTGCTGGCTTCGCTCGGGGTGAGGATCGACCTCAGGCCGGAGCAGGTCGGGCGCTGCGTGCGCGAATGCGGCATCGGCTTCATGTTCGCCCCTGCCCATCATCCCGCGATGAAGAATGTCGGCCCGACCCGGGTCGAGCTCGCCACCCGCACGATCTTCAATTTGCTCGGCCCGTTGTCCAATCCGGCCGGCGTGAAGCGGCAGATGGTCGGCGTGTTCTCGCGGCAGTGGGTGCAACCGCTGGCGCAGGTGCTCAAGAACCTCGGCTCTGAATCCGCCTGGGTGGTGCACGGCTCCGACGGCCTCGACGAAATCACCCTCACCGGCCCGACTTTCGTGTCCTCGCTCCACAATGGCGAGATCAGGAATTTCGAGGTGACGCCGGAGGAAGCGGGGCTGCCGCGCTGCGAGCCCGGTGCGCTCAAGGGAGGAGATGCCGACGCCAATGCGATTGCGCTGCAAAGCGTGCTCAACGGCAAGCCGAGCGCTTACCGCGACGTGGCGCTGATGAACGCTGCCGCCGCGCTGATCGTGGCCGGGCGGGCCAAGGACCTCAAGGAGGGCGTCGCGATTGGCGCAAAATCGCTCGATAGCGGCGCGGCCAATGCACGGCTGAAGCATCTGATCGCGGTCTCCAACGGCTGAGCCTGACATGTCGGACATCCTGACCAAGATCGAGACGTACAAGCGCGAAGAGATCGCGGCTGCCAAGCGCGCGCAGCCGTTCTCCGTTGTCGAAGCAAGGGCCAAGGCGCAGGCCGC
>NZ_JBFUES010000942.1:0-2872 GCF_056403875.1 Bradyrhizobium sp. P2_E8 | reverse complement strand
GCAGTCCGTGTGGGTCCCGGCTCAGCGCAGCAACGCAAGGGCGTTGCAGCGCGTCCGGGACACGAGCCCGCCCTACCCGATCCCCCGGCCGAACTTGTTCGACTTCGGGAAACCCTTCGGCGGCAGGCGGCCGGCGTCGGCGCGGGTGCCCTGCCACTCGGCGAGCTCCTTCATGGTCGCCGAGAATTCGCGGCCGGCGGAGTCCTTCCAGGTCAGGCCCGCCTTGGCGTCGAACACGACGACGTCGGAGAGACCACCGTCCTTGTACTTCTGCAGGCGGACGCCGCGGCCGCGGGCCATCTCCGGGACCTGGTCGAGCGGGAATACCAGCATCTTGCGGTTCTCGCCGATGACCGCGACGGTGTCGCCGACCACCTCGGTGACCGTGCGTGCCTCGTTCGGCATGTCGACGTTGAGGACCTGCTTGCCCTTCTTGGTGGTGCCGACGCAATCGTCCTCGTTGACGACAAAGCCCTGGCCCTCGTGGCTCGCGACCAGGAATTTGCGTCCCCCCTTGTTGACGAACAGCGCGACGGGTGCCGCCTCCTGCTCGAGGTCGATGAACAGGCGGATCGGCTCGCCATGACCGCGCCCGCCCGGAAGTTTCGCGACATCGAGCGAGTAGAACTTGCCGTTGGTGGCGAACAGCAGCAGCTTCGACGTCGTCTCCGCGAAGAACGCGAAGCCGAGCTTGTCGTCCTGCTTGAAGGCAAGGCCCGAGAGATCCTCGACATGCCCCTTCATGGTGCGGATCCAGCCCTTGTCGGAGACGACGACCGTCACCGGCTCGCGCTCGACGAAGGCCTCCTCGATCGCGGCGAGATCGTGCTCGGGCGCATCGGCAAAGGTGGTGCGGCGCTTGCCGAGCGGCGTCTTCGGCCCGARCATGTCGCGGACCTTGCCGACCTGCTCGCCGACCTTCTTCCACTGCTCGGCTTCCGAGGCGAGCACCGCATTGATGCCCTTGAGCTCGTTGCGCAGGTTCTTGTCCTCGGTGCGGATCTCCATTTCCTCGAGCTTGCGCAACGAGCGGAGCCGCATGTTGAGGATGGCTTCGGCCTGCACCTCGGTGAGCTTGAACGCCTTCATCAGCGCCGGCTTCGGCTCATCCTCGGTGCGGATGATCTTGATCACCTTGTCGATGTTCAGATAGGCGATCAGGAAGCCGCCGAGAACTTCCAGCCGATGCTCGATCTGCGCCTTGCGGTAGTTGCTGCGCCGGATCAGGACGTCGCGCAGATGGTCGAGCCATTCACGCAGGCACTCCGCGAGCCCCACGACCTTGGGAATGCGGCCCTTGATCAGCACGTTGAGGTTCAGCGGAATCTTGTTTTCGAGCTCGGTCAGCCGGAATAGCGATTCCATCATCAGCGCCGGATCGACGTTCTTCGACTTCGGCTCGATCACGATGCGGACGTCTTCGGCCGACTCGTCCCTGACGTCGCCTACCAGCGGCAGCTTCTTCTGGTCCTGGAGCTCGGCGATCTTCTCGATCAGGCGCGACTTCTGCACCAGGAAGGGGATCTCGGTGACGACGACGACCCAGGTGCCGCGTGCGCCCTCTTCCTGCTCCCACCTGGCGCGAACGCGGAACGAGCCGCGGCCGGTCGTGTAGGCTTCGGCGATCGCCTGCTTGGAATCGACGCAGATGCCGCCGGTCGGAAAGTCCGGGCCCTTGACCCATTTCAGCAGGGCCTTGGATTTCGCGTCGGGCTTCTCGATCAGGTGCAGCGCGGCGTCGCAGAGCTCGGCGGCGTTGTGCGGCGGGATCGAGGTCGCCATGCCGACCGCGATGCCCTGCGCGCCGTTGGCGAGCAGGTTCGGGAAGCCGCCGGGCAGGACGATCGGCTCCTTCGACTGGCCGTCGTAATTGGGACGGAATTCAACGCCGTCCTCGTCGATGCCCTCGAGCAGAAGCCGCGCGACATCGGTCATGCGCGCTTCGGTGTAGCGGTAGGCGGCGGGGTTATCGCCGTCGATGTTGCCGAAATTGCCCTGGCCGTCGACCAGCGGGTAGCGCGAGGAGAAATCCTGCGCGAGGCGAACCATGGCGTCGTAGATCGCCTGGTCGCCGTGCGGATGGAACGAGCCCATCACGTCGCCGACGATCTTGGCGGATTTCTTGAAGGCCGTGCCGGGGTCGAGCCTGAGCAGGCGCATGCCGTAGAGGATGCGCCGGTGCACCGGCTTCAGGCCGTCGCGTGCGTCCGGCAGCGCACGGTGCATGATGGTGGAGAGCGCATAGGCGAGATAGCGCTCTTCCAGCGCCTCGCGCAGCGGCACCTCATGGATTTCGGCCGGTTCCGGCGGAATCAATCGTTTTCCCATGCCGCCCGGTTAAACCGTGGAAGCGAATCGGGCAAGGATGGATTGGTTCCCTGTGGGCGGCTTACTGCCCCGCCCAGCCGGCGGTCACGGTCTGGGTGGTCTGGGGGTGTTGAGCCTGTGTACTGGTCGGCGCGTTGGTCAAGCAGCGCCGGGCGGCTTCGATCTCCGCTTCCGTCGCGCCCTTGGACCGGGCCCATGCCTCTGCGGCTGCTGCCGAATATTTGGCCACGTAGAACCTGACGACCGTGCAGGAAGCGCGGCGAACCAGTCCTGTTTGCTCGCCTGCGAGGGCGTCCGGCGCCAGCGCAATCAGCGCTGCCGACACAATAAGTCCCTTGATCAGCATCAGGTTTATCCCCGGGTTGGAACCCCACGGCCCAATCCGGGAAACCCGGTTTGGTTCCGGGATATTTCATCTGATCAGGCAATACAGAGYCGCGCTGACGTCATGGCGCCGGGATCGCCGCCCTCGACTGCTGCCGCGTCAAGGCATTGATGAAGCCTGCCCGCGCGTCGGAATGGACCTGCCCGCGCGGCTCCAGCA
>NZ_JBFUES010000941.1:0-2874 GCF_056403875.1 Bradyrhizobium sp. P2_E8 | reverse complement strand
CATCTTTTCTCCGCGATGGTCGCCACTGAGGTAAAACGCGATCACCGCGCCGAGTGGATCGTCAGGATGTGCCGCGGCCGCGTCTGACCATCGGCCGGACGCGCTCTCCAGCGCGCGCTTGGACGCCTCAACCGCCAGATCCTCTTTTGATGCGAACTGCTTGTAGAAGGCGCCTTGGGTTAGCCCGGCCCCCTTCATCAGATCCTTGAGCCCGATGCCATCAAAGCCCCGCTCCCTGAAGAGGCGACTCGCCACATTGATCACGGCTTGGCGGTTCTCGGCTGCCTGAGCGCGACTCACTCGCATCATAGATCTCCATTTGGATTTCGTTCGACTTCTATACCTAAATAGAGTTCGGACGCAATCTATCAAGTCGCGCGGCTGGTTTGATCGCTATGCGGCGAAGGGGTTCGGGGATCACGTTCCCGTTAGAAGTCGATTATAGATTGCGATTGACATCTAAATTGGTTATAGATGTCATACGAAATCTAATATCCAATGGAGATAGGTCATGATGAGGGGTGTTGCGGTGCTGGCCGGTATTTTGGTGCCTGCGGGGGTGGCCACCTTTGTTGCTCTTGCGATTCCCGCCCATGAAGCCTCCGCGGTCAGCGACCCCAGGCAGGAGGCCCCGATGGTCCGCCTGGTGACCGCCGCGCCGGTCAGCGGATCCGAGCGCGGCTTCACCGGGACGATCGGCGCGCGGGTGGAAAGCAATCTCGGCTTTCGCGTCGCCGGGAAGATCGTCGAACGGCTCGTCAATGTCGGCGAGCAGGTCAAATCCGGGCAGCCGTTGATGCGGATCGACGAAACCGACCTCCGCCTTGCGCTCGCGGCGAAGCGTAACGCCGTAGCCGCAGCGCGCGCAGTAGTGGTGCAGACGGATGCCGATGAGCGTCGCTACGCCAACTTGGTCAACGACGGATGGACTTCCAAACAGCGCTACGAGCAGGCGAAGGCCGCATCGGACACCGCCAAGGCGCAGCTTGCCGCGGCCGAAGCCGAAGCAGGGGTCGCCGAGAACCAGGCGACCTATTCCGTCCTGGTGGCGGATGCGGACGGAACGGTCACCCAAACCCTCGGCGAGCCGGGGCAAGTCGTCTCCGCCGGCCAAGCGGTCGTTCGGCTGGCACAGTCCGGTCCTCGCGAAGCTGTGGTGGCGCTCCCCGAAACGATCCGGCCGGCGATGGGTTCGCTCGCCGATGCAAGCCTGTATGGCAGCGATGGGCGCCGCTATAGCGCACACCTGCGGCAGTTGTCGGACTCCGCCGATCCCCAGACCCGCACCTATGAGGCCCGCTACGTGCTCGATGGTGAGGCCGCGGCGGCACCGCTTGGCGCGACGGTCACCATTCGGCTTGCAAGCCAGGATAGTCAGCCGGAAGTCCAGGTGCCGCTGGGAGCCGTGCTCGATGATGGCAGGACGACAGGCGTTTGGGTCTTCGACAGCGCTACCTCGAGCGTCCACTTGCAGCCCGTCAAGCTTCTGCGTGTGACCAGCGAGACGGCCGTTATCTCCGGATCGAACTCCGGTGACCAGATTGTTTCCCTCGGCGCTCACCTCCTGCACGAGGGCGCGCGTGTCCGGACTGCGTCGGAAACCAGGAGCAACGGATGAGCTTCAATCTGTCCGCCGTCGCCGTTCGCGAACGGGCCGTCACGCTGTTCTTCATCCTGCTGCTGGCGGCCGCGGGCGCCTACGCCTTCTTCAAGCTCGGACGGGCCGAGGACCCGTCCTTCACCATCAAGACGCTGACGGTCACGACGGTTTGGCCAGGCGCGACGGCACGCGAGATGCAGGACCAGGTCGCCGAACCCCTGGAGAAGCGGATTCAGGAACTGACCTGGTACGACCGGGTGGAGACGACCACGCGGCCTGGTTATGCGTACATGACGGTCACGTTGAAGGACAGCACGCCGCCGTCGAGCGTGCAGGAGGAGTTCTACCAGGCCCGCAAGAAGCTCGGAGATGAAGCGCGCAAGCTGCCCTCCGGCGTGCTCGGCCCCTTCGTCAACGACGAATATTCGGACGTGAGCTTCGCCCTTTATGCCCTCAAGGCCAAGGGCATGCCGATGCGCGAACTCGCCAGGCAAGCCGAGGTCATCCGTCAGGACCTCCTGCACGTGCCCGGCGTCAAGAAGATCAACATCCTCGGCGAACGCCCCGAACAGATCTTCGTCGAGTTTTCCTATGCCAAGCTGGCAACTCTCGGTGTGTCGGCAACGGATATCGTTGCCGCCTTGCAGCGGCAGAACACGGTGACGCCGGCGGGCTCGATCGACACCAAGGGGCCGCAGGTCTTCATTCGGGTGGACGGCGCTTATGACAGCGTCCAGGCAATCGCCGATACCCCGATCGTCGCTGCCGGGCGAACGCTGAAGCTGTCCGACATTGCCGAGGTCCGCCGCGGCTATGAGGATCCACCCACCTACATCATCCGGCACCAGGGTGAGCCCACCATCATGCTCGCGGCCGTTATGCAGGAGGGCTGGAATGGTCTGGCGCTCGGCAAGGCGCTGGAGGAGAGGTCCGCAGCTATCGCTCGCACGCTGCCGCTCGGGATGAGCCTGGCCAAGGTCAGCGATCAGGCCGTCAACATCACCTCGGCAGTCGACGAGTTCATGATGAAGTTCGCGATGGCGCTCGGCGTGGTCCTGCTGGTGAGCCTGCTCAGCCTCGGCTGGCGCGTCGGCATCGTTGTCGCGGCGGCCGTGCCTTTGACGCTCGCCGTCGTGTTCCTCATCATGCTGGAGACCGGCCGGTTCTTCGACCGTATCACGCTCGGCGCCCTCATCCTGGCGCTTGGTCTGCTGGTCGACGACGCCATCATCGCCATCGAGGTGATGGTGGTGAAGATGGAAGAGGGCATGGAC
>NZ_JBFUES010000940.1:0-2880 GCF_056403875.1 Bradyrhizobium sp. P2_E8 | reverse complement strand
GGACATTTCGGCGGTCCGCATCACCACCGGCGGCGCCGACGTCATTCTCGGCTGCGACATGATCGTCTCGGCCGGCCCCTCCGCCCTCAGCCGCGCCGAGCGGGGGGTGACCAAGGCCTTCATCAATGCCGACCTGCAGCCGACCGCGAGCTTCGTGCAAAACCCCGATCTCGATTTCGAGATGGGCACGATGCAGACCGTGCTGCGCGACGCCGTCGGCGACAAGAACCTCGACATCATCGACGCCACAGGCATCGCCTCAGCCCTGATGGGCGACTCGATCGCGACCAATCCCTTCATGCTCGGCTTCGCCTTCCAGAAGGGCGCGATCCCGCTGTCGCTGGGGGCCCTGCTCCGCGCCATCGAGATCAACGGCGCCGCGATCGAGATGAACAAGCTCGCCTTCACCTGGGGGCGCCTGGCCGCCCACGACATGTCCCGAGTGCGCAGCGTGCTCCAGTTCAAGAGCCGGACCTCCGCCCCACCCAAGTCGCTCGACGATATCATCGCGACCCGCGCGGAATTCCTGACCGGCTATCAGGACAAGGCGTATGCCGACCGCTACCTCGCAGCCGTCGCCAGGGTGCGCAAGGCGGAGAGCGCGGCCTCGCCCGCGTCCACGGAGCTGACCGAGGCCGTGGCCAAGAACCTGTTCAAGCTGATGTCCTACAAGGACGAGTACGAGGTTGCGCGGCTCTATACCGACGGCAGCTTTGCCAAGAAGGTGTCGGAGAAGTTCGACGGGGACTTCACGCTGAAGTTCTACCTCGCCCCGCCGATCTTCGCGCAGCGCGACAAGACGACCGGGCATCTCCAGAAGAAGGAATTCGGCGGCTGGATGATCCACGCTTTCCGCGTGCTGGCCAGGCTCAAGTTCCTGCGCGGTGGCGCGTTCGATCCGTTCGGCCGCACCGAGGAGCGCAGGACCGAGCGGAAGCTGATCGAGGATTATCTGGCGATGATCGACCAGCGGATCGCCGGGCTGAACGCGGCGCAGATCCCGCTGCTGGCACGGCTCGCGCGCGTGCCCGAGACGATCCGCGGCTTCGGCCACGTCAAGGAAGGCAATATCAAGCAGGCGATGGTCGAGACAGCGCGGCTGGAAGCGGAGCTGGAGAATAGCCGGTTTGCGGCCGCGGCGGAGTAGAGGTCAGGAAGGCGAAAGCCTATCCTCGTCATTGCGAGGAGCCCTTGCGACGAAGCAATCCAGAGTCCCTCCGCGGAGGCAGCCTGGATTGCTTCGCTGCGCTCGCAATGACGGAGAATATGGGACGCGCGCGCCACACACGCGGCGTCATCGCCCGCGAAGGCGGGCGATCCAGTACGCCGCGGCGGTTGTTGTCCATCTCGCTGCCTCTGGAATACTGGATGCCCCGCCTTTGCGGGGCATGACAGCGGTGGAGACGGCTAGACCGAGGTCGTGGCGACGCTTGGTGCCAGCGCCGTCAACCCACCCTCCGCCAGATGCCGCCCCGCGATATACCCGAACGTCAGCGCCGGCCCGAGCGCGATCCCTGCACTCGGATAGTTGCCGTTCATGATCGAGCCCATGTCGTTGCCGCACGCATAGAGCCCCGCAATCGGCGTGCCGTCGCCCCGCAGCACGCGGGCCTGGGCATCGACCTTCATGCCGATCGCCGTGCCGAGATCGGCCGGATAGATCCTTAGCGCGAAGAACGGCGCGCGAAGGATCGGCGCGACGCAGGGGTTCGGCTTGTGCGCGGGATCGCCGAGGTGACGCTGGTAGATCGTGCTCCCCCGGCCGAATTCGGGATCGCGCCCCTCCTTTGCTCCGGTGTTGTAGCTCGCGACCGTCGCGGCGAGCACGGATGGCTTGATGCCGATCTTGGCCGCAAGCTGCGCGATCTCGGGAGCCTCGATCAACTCACCGCTCGCCACATAGCGCCGAACGTTGAGGGTAAACGGCTTGATGCGGCCGAGGCCATAGCGCCACAAAAACTGACGATCGCAGATCAGGTAGAACGGCCGATCGGGCTCGCCATGGCCGTCGCGCAGCATGGCGAGCACGAACTCGTGGTAGGACAGCGCCTCGTTGACGAAGCGCCGGCCCGCAGCGTTGACGGCGATCACCCCGGGCTTGGCGCGATCGGTCACCATGTGCGGAAAGACGCCACGGCTGCCGTCCGCACGCCGGAACAGCGAGGCCGGCGCCCAATAGGCCGGGCTTGTCGCCTCCGTATTGAGCGCAGCCCCGGCCGTCGCCGCGAGCCGAATCCCGTCGCCTGTGCCTGATGGACTGCTCGCCGAGACAAATCCGGCCGCAGGCGGGAAGAACCGCTTACGCAAAGCGGCATCGTGCGAAAAGCCGCCGGCCGCCAGCACCACCCCGCGGCGCGCCGCGATCGCACGGTCGCGGGAGCCGTGACGGATCACCACACCGCTGACGTGGTCGCCCTGCATCGACAAATCCTCGACATCCGCGCTGAAGAGGATCTCGACCTGACGCGCCAGCAGCGAGGCGTAGAGCCGCGCAGCGAGCGCGTTGCCGAGATGCAGCGTCGTCCCGCGCGGGCTGCGCAGCCGCTCCAACATGTATTCCGAGATCAGCCGCGCCGCGCGCAGGGTCGAACGCAGCGGCTTGCCGATCCGGCGCAGATGCGGAATGTCGAGAGGATTGACCATCATGCCGCCGAACAGCGTGAACTCCGGCAGCGGCGGCCGCAATCGCACGAAAGCCCGGCCCAGCCGCGTGCCATCGAAAGCCACGGGCTCGAGCACGCGCCCGCCTGATGTCGCGCCCAGCCGTTCCGGATAATAGTCGGGATAGGCCTTCACCGGCTGGAGGCGCACTTCCGTGTTGGCTTCGAGCCAGGCGACCGCCTCTGGTCCGCGAGCCAGGAAGGCGGCGCGCAGGCCGGC
>NZ_JBFUES010000939.1:0-2880 GCF_056403875.1 Bradyrhizobium sp. P2_E8 | reverse complement strand
CTTCTGAGGAGGGCAACCATTGCCGCTTTTTCCCGTTGTTCGCCGGGTAGCTAGGAAAGGAGAACCTCGATGAAGAAGATTGCAATGGTGGTGGCCATGGTAGGCGCTCTGGGCGTCGGCTCGATCGCAACGACATCGCCCGCCGAAGCCCATTGGCGGGGCGGGTGGGGTCCAGGCATCGCAGGCGGACTGATCGCGGGTGCGGTGATCGGCGGCGTCGCCTCTTCGGCGTACGGCTGGGGCCCGGGCTACGGCTACTACGGCGGCCCAGGCTACTACGGCGCCGGGTATTACGGCGGGCCCTACGCCTACGACGATGGGTACGATGCGCCCTATCGGTGGGGAGGCTATGCCACCAGGACCTACTACTCGGCACCGGTGTCCTACGGCTACCGGTACCGTCGGGTCGTCAGGCCGGCGTACGCCTACTACGGGGGCGGATACCCGGTTGTGCGGCACCGCTGGCATCATCATTGGTGAATCACGACGACGTTCGGGCCGCGCTCCGGACGGACGCGGCCCGTCCGTTTGCAGGCGCCGCAGGTCACCACCAGCTACCTGCAAGGAATTCGCGCCGCTCCGACGCCATCCGTCGGTCCGGCGTCATCATCGAAGGCTTGGCTGCGGTCTTTTTGCGAAGACGATTCTCGGCACGCTTGCGGACCGGCGCCTCGCTTTTCGTGGCGGACGGGGACGGTGCTGCAGCCATCGCGGATAGGACATCGCCCGAGGCATGTTCCACCGCTTCCGGAATGGGGTCTACGTTCGCCAACGCCGGCGCAGCGGTCCGTGTCCGCGTGTCGAATATGATCTTCTCCGGAAGGCTACGCGCCGAGTGGATCCGGATGATGGTCTTGTCCGGATCGGAAGCATGCCTGGTCTCAGGCGGCATCGGCAGGTACCGGTCGATCGCAAACAGCAGCGCGACGAGCACACTCCCGACGAAAACGAAATATCTGATGATCGGCATGGACCGCCGCTCGCAGCTTGGCTTGTCGGCGGATGGCGGGCCCGTTTCAGGGCCCGCCGCGACGAAACTATTCGACCTCTTGGACCACCGTCCGGGTCGACGGATCAACGAGCATCACGCGCTCGCCCGAGTAGACGTAACGGTACTTGGTCAACGAAGGACCCCACTCGGCGGGAACCGCCTCGAGCTCGACTTCGCGTGGGACGGGCGAACCAACGACGATCTTCTCGCGGCTCTCGATCGGCCTGATCTTATGCTCCGTGACGTAGGAGCGGATCTTGGTGCGATACTCGGGCTCGATCTGCACCGCAGCGGTGTGTCCGGTGCCTGTGGTCGTGACGACGGTGGACTGCGCCATCGCGCCGGTCGAGAGCAGCGCAGCGGCGGCGGTAATCAGCAGCAATTTCTTCATCATGTTCTCCTTGCCGCTTGATGCGACGCAGCGAGAACCTCGACCCGCCACCGAAGTTCCTGAGTAAGGATAGATTTTTGCCGCTTTTTCCCGACGGGCGACTGTTCGATGGTCAAGCCGCCTGGGAGCTTGGGTCTTCCTGTACTATCGGTGTGCAGAGCGTCCTGACGATGCCGCCGGCAGCATCGAACCAGAATTTCGTGCTCGCAACGGCACCGTCGTAATCGCGATAGTCGAGCCGAATGCAGTCCTGCTCCGGATAGACTTCGTCGAGCACGAATGAAGTCGACGTTGCGCCGCGCAGCTTGGCCGCCCAGTAGCGACGCAGACCGGGCCGTGCGACGAATCGATCTCCACTGCAGCAATCGAGCGTCGCCTGATCTGCATACAGCGCAAGCAAGTCCTCGAGACGGCGCTCGCGGCATGCGTCCAACCAATCGATCACGATTGCGATGGGATCGAAGTCAGTTCCCGACATGGTCCACCTTTCAGTTGTCCCCGGTGGCAGGGTCTGATTACGCCGTGCGACTTGAATGGTGGATGAACCGTCGGTTCTGCTCCCGTTTAGGTCCCGCGCACGTCTGCGCCGTTAGGGATCGGAAGGCTGCAGCGCTCGATTGTTCGCTCGTCTTCGCACGCAAACTGGAGATTACGCGTGGAGGCGCCAGCGCGCTCAGGATCATCAGAGCGATCGGCAGCAACTCCTTCTGAACGAAAGACCATTCCAAACCTTTTGCGCCGTGCTCCTCAGCCCGACCGACATACCCCTCGGTCATTTCGAAACCAACACTGCGCTCGCGACGTTCTCCACAACTGGAGGAGGCAACGACGTGCGAATGAGGACGAGATCGTCATGCGGGTACTGATCGTCGACGACCATCCGGTTGTCGTGACCGGCTGCCGGGCCTTGTTCACGTCGGACCCCTCCGTCGAGATCCTCGAGGCTTCCGACGCGAAGGCGGGCCACCAGGCGTACCTGCAGAACCATCCCGATGTCACGGTCGTGGACGTAAGGCTTCCCGACCTCACCGGCTTCGAGTTGACGCGGCGTATCCGTAAGGACGATCCGGCCGCCAGGATCGTCATCCTCAGCGTGAGCGACGATCCGGCATTCGTGGTGCGCGCGGTCGAAATGGGCGTCCAGGGCTATGTCTCCAAGAGCGACGATCCGCGGCTCCTTGCGAAGGCGATCAGGAAGGTCGCAGCGGGCGAACGCTTCGTCTCGCCCAGATTGGCCGAAGCCACGACTTTCGCCGGCGCGGCGGTCAAGGCCAGTCCCTTGACGCAGATGAGCGCGCGCGAACTCGAGATCCTAAGGCTCCTGGGCCGGGGCGACCGGATCGCCGAAGTGGCATCCGAACTCGGCGTCTCCTACAAGACCGTCGCCAACACGACCTCGATGCTCAAGACCAAGCTCGGCGCCAAAAATCATTCGGACCTCGTCCGGATCGCGGTCGAGATCGACCTGCATTGACGCAGCGGGGAGCCAGCACCACCT
>NZ_JBFUES010000938.1:0-2880 GCF_056403875.1 Bradyrhizobium sp. P2_E8 | reverse complement strand
ACGCCATGGCCGCACTGAAGATGCCTTACATTGCCATGGTCGGTAACCACGACAAGCGCGTGGCCTGCCTCGACGGCCTGAAGGCCGCGCCGCGCGATCCCAGTGGCTTCGTGCAGGGTACACGCACCACCGAGCACGGCCTGTTCGTCTTCCTGGACACGCTGGACGAGACCAGCCACGCCGGCGAGATGTGCGCCAAGCGCCTCGGCTGGCTCGCGAGCACGCTGGCCGCAGCGCCGGCCGATATGCCTTTCGTCGTCTTCATGCATCATCCGCCCTTCCCGGTCGGCGTCCACGCGATGGACGAGATCTCGCTGGCACAGAGCGCGGAATTCGCCGAGGTGATCGCGCCCTATCGTTCGCGCATCCGCCACCTCTTCTTCGGCCATGTGCACCGGCCGATCTTCGGCAGCTACGGCAAGATCCCGTTCTCGACGCTCCGCGGCACCAACCACCAGGTCTGGTTCGAGCTCGACGCTGCCGCGACCGACCATCTCGCCAGCCATGAGCCGCCGGCCTATGGCGTGGTGCTGATCGACGGCGAGAACCTGGTCGTGCACAGTCACGACTTCCTCGACCAGAGTCTGCGCTTCCCCTTCGCCGCACCGGCGGGGATGGACGACCGCGACTATGCGCTCAACTTCCCGGCGCGGTGAAATGAGCCTCGCTGAACCCGCGGCTCTCCCGGTCGCGGCATCGGCGCCGCCGCGCCTGCATATCCTGAAGCGGTTCTCCGCCCGCTTCAAAGCCTCGCTGCCGGCCTATCTGCTGCTGCTGCCCTCGCTGATCTTCCTCGCGCTGTTCACCTACGGCGCGATGGGCCGTGTCATCGTCGACGCGCTGTATCAGCGCGCCACGCCCAAGGCGCCGGTCCGCTTCGTCGGCTTTGAGAACATCAATGCGGTGCTCGCCGACCCCGCCTTCACCGGCGCGGTGGTCAACAATCTCGTCTACGCCGTCGGCACGGCAATCCCCAGCATCGGCCTGGCGCTCTTGTTTGCGCTGGCGCTGTCGCGCACCAACGCCGTGAACAGCGTGCTGCGCGCCGCGCTGTTCCTGCCGGTGCTGATCCCGATGGTCGCAGCGTCCGCGCTGTTCCTGTTCATCTTCCTGCCGAATGTCGGCCTGCTCGACTATTACATCGGCCGCCTGCTGCCGGTGCTGCCGAACTGGCTCGGTGATTCCGACATCGCGCTCTACGCGATCATGGTCATCACCATCTGGAAGAACGCCGGCTACTACATGCTGTTCTTCCTGGCCGGCCTCCAGGCAGTGCCGGAAGACGTGATGGAGGCGGCGCATCTCGACGGCGCGGGACCATGGCAGCGCCTGCGCCACATCATCCTGCCGGAGCTCAAGCCTACCTTCCTGTTCGTCACCGTGATCGCGACCCTCAACGCGGTGACGCAGGTCGACCATGTCTTCGTGATGACCAAGGGCGGGCCATCCAACGCAACCAATCTCGTGCTGTTCTACATCTATCAGCAGGCCGTCGAGCACTACGACATCGGCAAGGCATCGGCCGCCACGTTGCTGACGCTCGCCGCGCTGATGGGCCTCACCGCGCTCTCGTTCCGGACGATGGCGAACCGGGAGGGCGGGCCATGAAATTGATCGACCGGCTGTTCAAGGACGCCCCGCTCGCCACCAGGGGCGAGATCACGCCAAAGCTCGGCTTTGCGCTGACGGTGCTGCTCGCGATCATCTGGCTCATCCCCTTTCTCTGGATGGGCGTTGCGACGCTACGCCCTGCCTCGGACGGGATCAACGCCATGGCCGAGCTGATGCCGAGCCTGAAGCCGACGCTCGACAATGTCAGGGATGCCTGGGAGATCGGTGACTTCCCGCGCTACGCTCTCAACACCACCATCATCTGCACCGGCATCCTGCTGGTGCAGTTCGTGACGATCACACTGGCCGGCTTTGCCTTTGCGCGGCTCGAATTCGCCGGCAAGACGCTGATCTTCTATCTGTTCCTGATGCAGCTCATGCTGGTGCCGGTGCTGCTGATCGTGCCGAATTTGAGCCTGGTCGCACAGCTCGGCCTCTACGACACGCTGACCGGCGTGATGATGCCGTTCTTCGCCTCCGCCTTCGGCACCTTCCTGATGCGCCAGGCCTTCGAGGCGATTCCGACCGAGCTCGAAGACGCCGCCCTGATCGACGGCGCCAGCCTGTTCCAGCGCATCCGCCACATCTACGTGCCGCTGTCGATGCCGAGCTTTTCCGCCTTCGCGATCATCTCGGTCACCAGCCATTGGAACGACTTCCTGTGGCCACTGATGGTGATCAATTCGCCGGACAAGCGGCCGCTCACGGTCGGCCTGTCGGTCTTCACCGCGACGGCGGAGGGCACCCAGGCCTGGGGCACCATCGCCGCCGGCACGCTGATGGTGATCGCGCCGCTGCTCGTCACCTTCCTGATCTTCCAGAAGCGCTTCATCAGCTCTTTCGTCACCTCAGGCATCAAATAGGAGATTTTTCGATGCTGTTTTCCCGCAGGCTCATGCTTGGCCTCGCCGTCGCAGGCACTATGGCAGGCGCCCTCGCCTTCCCGGCGCTGGCCGAAGGTCCGACCGAGATCGACCTGTTCTTCCCCGTCCCCGTCGACGGCAAGCTCGCCCGCGACATGGGCACCCTGATCAAGGAGTTCAACGAGACCCATCCCGCCATCAAGGCGACTGCGGTCTACACCGGCTCCTACGACGACACGCTGATCAAGACGCGCGCCGCGATCAAGGCCGGCAAGCCGCCCTCCGCCGTGATCATGTCGGCGAACTTCCTCCTGGACATGCAGATCGAGAACGAGCTCACCAATCTGGATTCCCTGATTGCCGCCGACGGCACCACCAAGGAACAATTCCTGGGCCAGTTCTTCCC
>NZ_JBFUES010000937.1:0-2885 GCF_056403875.1 Bradyrhizobium sp. P2_E8 | reverse complement strand
GTGCATAGCCAATCATCGGCCGGGACGGCATCGGGCGGGCTCACTTCGCTGACCCGCCCGTGGAGGGAGGGGATGACAAGACCTATGCGTAGCACGCTTGGCGGGTTGATTGAACTTGGCCGCGCGAGCGGTTAAGGCATCGGACCAAATTCGGAGGGAACACATGACAACGCCCACGGCAGTGGCGCTGGAGGATGCCAAGGTCGCGTTCCGGCTGGGGGACGGACGGGTCTATACGGCGGTGGAGAAGGCGCATCTTGCGGTCGCGCAGGGCGAGTTCGTCGCCATCGTCGGCCCGACCGGGTGCGGGAAATCGACGCTGCTCAACGTCGCAGCCGGCCTGCTGAGGCCTGCCGCCGGAAGCGTCAAGATCTTCGACCGGCCGCTCGTGGGGCTGAACCGGGATGCCGGCTATCTGTTCCAGGCCGACGCGCTGTTCCCCTGGAAGACCGCGCTCGACAACGTCGCGATCGGGCTCGAGATCAAGGGCACGCCGCGGGCCGAGGCGCTGCCGCGGGCGCAGAAATGGCTGACCTCGGTCGGCCTCGGCGCCTTCGCCAATCGCTATCCGCACATGCTCTCGGGCGGCCAGCGCAAGCGCGTGGCGCTGGCGCAGGTCCTGATCCGCGATCCCAAGATCCTGCTGATGGACGAGCCGTTCGGGCCGCTCGATGCCCAGACCCGCCAGGTGATGGGCAATCTGCTGCTCGATCTCTGGAACGCCGACCGCAAGGCCGTGCTGTTCGTGACCCATGACCTCGAAGAGGCGATCGCGCTCGCCGACCGCGTCGTGATCATGTCGGCGGGGCCGTCCTCGCGCATCATCGGCGACTGGCGGGTGAGCTTGCCGCGCCCGCGCGACATCTTCGAGGTGCGGCTGGACAAGGAGTTCCATGCGCTCCACCGCGAGATCTGGAGTGTGCTCAAGGACGAGGTGATGAAGGGCTACGCGCAGTCCACCCAGGCGGCGGAGGCGGTCTGATGTCGCGCCCGACACTGCTTGCGCTGCAAGTCCTGGTCGCAGTCGTCTGCATTGTGCTGTGGCAGGTGCTGTCGACAGTCCCCGTGTTCGGCAAGATCCTGCTGCCACCCTTCTTCTTCTCCAACCCGTTCGACGTGTTCAGCCAGATCGTGAAGTGGTTCGCTTCCGGCGTGATCTGGAAGCACCTCGGCATCACGCTTGCGGAATCGATCCTCGCCTTCGTGATCGGATCGCTCGGCGGCGTCCTGGTCGGCTTCTGGTTCGCACGCCAGCCGCTGGTCGCCGCGGTGTTCGACCCTTACGTGAAAATGGTCAACGCCCTGCCGCGCGTGGTGCTGGCGCCGATCTTCGCGCTGTGGCTCGGCCTCGGCATCTGGTCCAAGGTCGCGCTCGGCGTGACGCTGGTGTTCTTCATCGTGTTCTTCAACGTCTATCAGGGCGTCAAGGAGGTCAGCCGCACCGTGCTCGACAATGGCCGCATGCTTGGCATGAGCGAGCGGCAATTGATGCAGCACGTCTATTGGCCGTCGGCGCTGTCCTGGATGTTTTCCTCGCTGCACACCTCGGTCGGCTTCGCCGTGGTCGGCGCCGTCGTCGGCGAGTATCTGGGATCGGCGGCCGGCCTCGGCTATCTGATCCAGCAGGCCGAAGGCGTGTTCGACGTCGCCGGCGTGTTCGCCGGCATGTTCGTGCTGTCGGCCTTCGTCATCCTGATCGACTACGGGGTGACGCTCGTCGAGCGGCGCCTCTTGGTGTGGCGGCCGACGGTGGACGGTCGCGGCTAGCCGAAAGGGGGCCCGCGCGACGGCGCGAGCCCCGACAGCGTGAAAGCTCAGTCCAACAGCTTGGTATCGTCGGGCGCCTGCGGCGGCGTCTTGATCGCGATCGCCTTGACCTGTCCGCTGATCGGCTTGGTGCCGCCATGCGGCGTGCCCTTGGGGATGATGACGAGGTCGCCCGGCTTCACCGTGACCTCCTTGTCGCCGAGCCAGATCGTCCCGGTCCCGTCCAGGATGTACTGGATTTCGTTGGTGTTGGGATGCATGTGCTTGGGCACATTGCCGACCTGGATCGAGATGGTGGCGCCGTCGGCGCTTGCGAACATTTTTGAGCGATAGCCGACATTGTTGGCGGGCCCGAGGGCGTCGCCTTCCATCTCGCCGGTGTGGATGATCTGCGCGGTGATGTTCTCGGCGGCCAGCGCCGGCCGGAGCAACTGGTTGGCGCCGCATCCGGCGGCAAAGGCGGCGGCGATCGACAGTCCGGCAGCAAGGCGATTCATGGATGATCCTCCCCATCAGGAATTGTTCTTGATTGGGCATGCTATTGCGCCGAAAGGCCGATGGCGAGTCGCACTTAGGCAGTGCTTCTCAAGCCGGTCCCGCTGCTCTATGGTGCCGCCGGCCGAACGGAGGAAACCAATGAAGAACACGATTGCCAGGCTCGCCGGCGCGCTGCTCGCGCTGACGCTCACCACCTCGCTTGCCGCGGCGCAAAGCAAGGTGACCATCGCGGTCGGGGGCGGCTCCTGCCTGTGCTATCTGCCGACGGTCCTGGCCAAGCAGCTCGGCGAATACGACAAGGCCGGCCTCAATGTTGAACTGGTCGACCTCAAGGGCGGTTCGGACGCGCTCAAGGCCGTGCTGGGCGGCAGCGCCGACGTGGTCTCCGGCTATTTCGACCATTGCGTCAACCTGGCGGCCAAGAAGCAGGAGCTTCAGTCCTTCGTCGTCTATGACCGCTATCCCGGCCTCGTGCTGGTGGTTTCGCCCGCGCACACGAACGAAATCAAGTCGATCAAGGATCTCGCCGGCAAGAAGGTCGGYGTCAGCGCACCCGGCTCCTCCACCGACTTCTTCCTCAAATACATGCTCAAGAAGAATGGCCTCGATCCCGCCGGCAC
>NZ_JBFUES010000936.1:0-2894 GCF_056403875.1 Bradyrhizobium sp. P2_E8 | reverse complement strand
GGTCCAGATGCCGATGCCGGCATCGCAATGCGTGGCGGCGTCCTGCATCGACAGCCATTGCGGCGCCGGCTGCTTGCCGGCGACGATCACGTTGATGCGGTTGTACGTCCGCAGGCAATGATCGGCGATCCACAGCAGCGTGTTGGCATCGGGCGGGAAGTAGATGCGGACGATGTCGGCCTTCTTGTTGGCGACGAGATCGACGAAGCCGGGATCCTGATGGCTGAAACCGTTATGGTCCTGGCGCCAGACATGCGAGGTCAGCAGATAATTGAGCGAGGCGATCGGACTGCGCCATGGCAGGTGCCGCGTCACCTTCAGCCATTTGGCGTGCTGGTTGAACATGGAATCCACGATGTGGATGAAGGCCTCGTAGCAGGAGAAGAAGCCGTGGCGGCCGGTGAGCAGATAGCCTTCGAGCCAGCCTTGGCAGAGATGCTCGCTCAACACCTCCATCACGCGGCCGTCCTGCGCGAGATGTACGTCGTAGGGTTCGGTCGGTTCCATCCAAACCCGTTCGGTCGCCTCGAACACCGCGTCGAGACGGTTTGACGCCGTCTCGTCCGGACCCATGATGCGGAAATTGCGCTCTTCCGCATTGAGCCGGATGACGTCGCGCAAGAATTTGCCGAGCTCGCGCGTCGCTTCTCCCGTGACGGCACCGGGCTGCGGCACTTCGATGGCAAAGCTGCGATAGTCCGGCAGTTTCAGCTCCTTCTTCAGCACTCCGCCATTGGCATGCGGATTGGCGCCCATGCGGCGATTGCCCTCGGGCGCCAGCGCCTGGAGCTCGGCGACGAGCGCGCCGCTCGCGTCGAACAGTTTTTCCGGCTCGTAGCTGCGCATCCAGTCTTCGAGCACCTTCAGATGCGCCGGGTTCTCGCGGCAGCTTGCGACCGGCACCTGATGCGCGCGCCAGAAACCTTCGACCTTCTTGCCGTCAACTTCCTTCGGTCCGGTCCAGCCCTTCGGGCTGCGCAGCACGATCATCGGCCAGCGGGGTCGCTCGACGCTTCTACGCCCGTCGCGGGCGTGCTGCTGGATCGAGCGGATGCTGGCGAATGCGACGTCGAGCGCATCCGCCATGATCCGGTGCATCAATCTGGGATCATCGCCCTCGACGAACAGCGGCTCGTGGCCAAACCCGTGGAACAGATCGCGGATCTCGCGGTCAGACATCCGCCCGAGCACGGTCGGGTTCGCAATCTTGTAGCCGTTGAGATGCAGGATCGGCAGCACCGCGCCGTCATGGGCGGGATTCAGGAACTTGTTCGAGTGCCAGGAGGCCGCGAGCGGGCCGGTCTCGGCCTCGCCATCGCCGACGACGCAGGCGACGATCAGGTCGGGATTGTCCAGCGCCGCGCCGTAGGCATGCACCAGCGCGTAGCCGAGCTCGCCGCCTTCATGGATCGAGCCCGGCGTCTCCGGCGCCGCGTGGCTCGGAATGCCACCGGGGAAGGAGAACTGCCTGAACAGCTTGCGCAATCCGTCCTTATCGCGCGCGATGTCGGGATAGATCTCGCTGTAGCTGCCCTCGAGATAGGTGTTGGCGACCATGCCCGGCCCGCCATGACCGGGACCGCAGACATAGAGCACGTTGATATCAAGCGCGCGGATGACGCGGTTGAGATGGGCGTAGATGAAGTTCAAACCGGGCGTTGTGCCCCAATGGCCGAGCAAACGCGGCTTGATGTGCTCGGGCCGCAACGGCTCGCGCAGCAGGGGGTTGTCAAGCAGGTAGATCTGCCCGACGGAGAGGTAGTTGGCGGCGCGCCAATAGCGATCGAGGAGATCGAGGTCGCTGCTCGCGGCGGCCGATTGTTGTTGATTTGTCATGTTCCTGCCGACCTTCACCCGGGATCGTCACCAACTGAGTTCCGGCGCGATCGATCCTTGGCGGCATCAAACGAGATCGTGGTGAGGGCGGTGTTGCGTGAGGTCAAAGGCAGGCGCCCGAAGTTTGGGCGCTTCTACTGTGCATGGGGTTGTTTTCACGTTTTTAGTTCTTGTTCTTGATTTGTTCTTTCGGCGTGCTATCTTGGCTTCATGAGTCCAGCATCCTCTCATGCTCTCAAGCACCCGCCGGTCACGGCGCCCTCCGAGCCGGCGGGTGCGCCTTCTGATTTCCCCGAGCTCGCTGTCGCCATCGACAAGCAGCGCAGGCGGGGGCGGGGCGCGCAGTCCAACGCCAGCGGCCGCTATGAGGCCGAGGCGCGCGTCGCCTTCGACGACGGCTGGCAGAGCCTGGAAGAGCTGCCGCCATTCAAGACCACGGTCGCGGTCGACACCTCGCGCAAGGTGATCACCCGCAACGATTCCCCCGATATCGGCTTCGACCGCTCGATCAATCCCTATCGCGGCTGCGAGCACGGCTGTGTCTACTGCTTCGCGCGGCCGACCCATGCCTATCTCGGCCTGTCGCCGGGGCTCGACTTCGAGACCAAACTGTTCGTCAAGCCGGAGGCCCCGGAGCTGCTCGAGAAGGAGCTCGCAGCAGCAGGCTATGAGCCGCGGATGATCGCGATCGGCACCAACACCGATCCCTACCAGCCGATCGAGCGCGAGCGCAAAATCATGCGCGGCATCCTGGAGGTGCTGGAGCGTGCCGGTCATCCCGTCGGCATCGTCACCAAATCGGCGCTGGTGGTGCGCGACATCGACATTCTCTCGCGCATGGCCAAGCGCAACCTCGCCAAGGTCGCGATCTCGGTGACCTCGCTCGATCCGAAGCTGGCGCGCACCATGGAGCCGCGCGCCTCGACGCCGCCGAAGCGGCTGGAGGCGCTGAAGCAGCTCTCCGACGCCGGCATTCCCACCACCGTGATGGTCGCGCCCGTGATCCCCGCGCTGAACGATTCCGAGATCGAGCGCATTCTCGATGCGGCCGCCCATGC
>NZ_JBFUES010000935.1:0-2899 GCF_056403875.1 Bradyrhizobium sp. P2_E8 | reverse complement strand
AGCCCGCATCGGCCGGCAGCGCGATCTTGAAGGGCACGACGAGGCGACCTTTGGCGATGTCGTCCTGCACGTAGGACGTCCGCCCCATCGCCACGCCGATGCCGTCGATCGCAGCCTGGATGGTCATGAAGATCATGTCGAAGGTGATGCCGGGCTGCTTGGCGATATCGGCCGGAAGGCCTGCCGCCGTCAGCCACAGCCGCCAGTCGTCGCTGTTGGCGTTGGAGGTGTGCAGCAGCGGATGATTTCGCAGATCCTCCGGACGCTGTAGCGGCTTGTCGCCGCGCAACAGCGACGGACTACACACCGGAAACAACTCGTCCGCCATCAGCCAGTCGGCACGCAGGCCCGGCCACTGGCCGCGGCCATAGCGGATTGCGGCATCGACATCGTCGCGCTGGAAGTCGACGAGGCTGGTCGACGTGGTGATGCGGACGTCGATGCCGGGATGCTGCTCCTGGAAATCGGTCAGCCGCGGCAGCAGCCATTTTGCGGCAAGCGAGGCCAGCGTCGAGAGCGTCAGCACCTTGTCGTCGTCCCTGCGCAGCAGGCGGTCGGTGGCGAGGCGGAGGTCGTTGAAGGCGGCGCGGACCCCCGGCAGGTAGTCGCGCGCCTCCGGCGTCAGCGCCAGCGCGCGGTTCTGCCGGATGAACAGGCGGATGCCGAGCTCCTCCTCCAATCGCCGGATCTGATGGCTGATCGCGGTCTGCGTCACGTTCAGCTCCGTCGCCGCCAGCGTGAAGCTGAGATGGCGCGCGGCGGCCTCAAAGGCCCGCAATCCGTTCAGGGAGGGCAATCTGGCAGTCATCTGGCAGCAGGATACATGACGTTATTTCATGCGAAGAGGTACAAATTGTCGTTTGTCGCAACGCACTGGAGCGCAGATATTAGCGGTCAACTTAGCTCCAGGAGCTGAAAATGTCTACCTTGACCCAGAATTCGATGACAAATCATCATGCACCCGGCTTGATCCAGCAGATCGGCGAGACGCTCCATGTCTGGCACGAGCGCTACCGGACCCGCCGCGAGCTGACCAACTGGACGGCCCGCGACCTGCACGACGTCGGCCTGTCCTGGTCCGACATCGCCCATGAGGCCGACAAACCCTTCTGGCGGGCCTGATTGGCCGCCAGGCCGGCGCCGCCTGATCACAGGGGCGCCGGCGGTCCCTCTTTCCGCAGGGCACGTGTCATGAGCACTCTTCGCCTGGAAGATCTGAAGCAATATTCGGACGCCCTGCGCACCCGGCAGGGCGAGGCGATCAACGTTCGCTTCGTCGAGCCGCGCGACACCGAGGAGCTTCAGCACTATTTCCGCTCGCTCACGACCCGCTCCCGCTACAACCGCTTCTTCGGCGCGATCAGCGAATTGCCGAAGGGCCTGCTGAGCGAGTTCCTCGATGTCGGCGCGCGCGAACGCTTTACCGTGGTCGCGACCAAGATGGTGGACGGCTTCGAGACCATCGTCGCCGAAGCGCGCTACGCTTTGCATGTCGAGACCTCGACGCTCGAATTCGGGCTGTCGGTCGACGACCGYTGGCAGGGCCACGGCATCGCCACCGCGCTCATGAAGAATCTCGAATGCCGCGCGGCCGCGCTGGGCGCCGAGCACATGGTCGGCGATACGCTGCGCTCCAACGAGACCATGATCTCGCTCGCCCGCAAATCCGGCTTCGCCTTCGTCAATCATCCCGATGACTGGAAGCTGGTGCGCTTCGACAAGGAGATCGCGGTCGCACCGAAGGACATTCCCTGCGCGAGCTGGCGTCTCGCCGCCCTTTCCCGTCAGGCCGACAGCCCCTCAGCCTCGGCCTGACACGACTGCAAGCCCGGCTCGGGTCGACCTGAGCCGGGCATTTTTTTGCCTTATGCAATCGTTGGCGCGTAGATCTTCCGAAGCCGTCATTCCGGGGCGCGCGTCGCGCGAACCCGGAATCCATTTCACCGCGTGTCTTGCGGGCCAATGGATTCCGGGCTCGATGCTGCGCATCGCCCCGGAATGACGGCGCCGCGACGCCCTACTTCCCCGTGAACACCGCTTTCCGCTTCTCGATGAACGCCTGCACCGCCTCCTTGTGATCGGCGGTCGTGGTGAGGCGGATCAGCCGTTCGGCCTCGTGGTCGCGGGCGGTCTCGAAATCGAACTGGATGGCCTCGTCGAGATTGTCCTTCATGTAGCGCAACGCCTGGCGCGGGCCTTCGGCGAGCGATTTGGCCAGCGCGAAGGCTTCGGCTTGCAGTCGGTCGTCGGGCACGACGCGGTTGACGAGGCCGATGGCTTCACAACGCTCGGCATCGACCCTGTCGCCGGTGAACATCAGTTCGCGCGCCCGCGCGGTGCCGACGAGGCGGGTCAACAGCCAGGCGATGCCATAATCGCCGCTCAGCGCGATGCGGGCATAGCCGGTGGCGACGAAGGCGGATTGCGCGGCGATGCGGATGTCGCAGGCCATGGCGATGGCAAGCCCCGCGCCGACCGCCGGCCCCGGCAGCGCGGCGATCGTGGGCTTGCGCACCGACACCAGCGCGCCGGTGAGCAGCCGCTGCCGCTCCTGGAGATCGGTGATGCGATCCTCAAGCGACATCTCCAGCTTCTTCGGATCGCGATGCGCGCCCATGCCCTTGACGTTGCCGCCGGCGCAGAACGCTTCGCCCGCGCCGGTGATCAGCAGCGCGCCGACGTTGGGATCCTCGGCGCAGGTGCGGATCATCGTGCGCAGCGCCGGCGTCAGCGTGTCCGACAGCGAATTGCGCGCCTCCGGCCGGTTCAGCGTGATCACCGCGACGCGGTCGCGGATGACGCAGAGGAGCTCACTGGTGCCGGTGTCGACGGTGGTGTCCGTGGTCATGTCGCTCCCTCTCTATTCGTCATTGCGAGGAGCGAAGCGACGAAGCAATCC
>NZ_JBFUES010000934.1:0-2919 GCF_056403875.1 Bradyrhizobium sp. P2_E8 | reverse complement strand
GTGCTGGAGGATGCGGGTCGGACCCCGGCCGGGCGGGAGCTACCACGCCCAACTAATTAAGCCGGCGCGGAAAGCGATGCAACCTGGGCCCCCGCTCCCCGATCGGCCGAATTGGGCGTGAAACTGCACGCAATCCGTGCCATGACAACCGTAAATGGATCGAGGCGGGAGGGACATGATGGGCGAGCTATCGCTCCRGATGACTGACGGGACGCATATCGTTGTGCCGGCCACGCTCGGCGCCATCACCACTTATGTCATCCTCGAGCAGGAATCGTGGTTCGAGAAGGAGACGGCGTTTCTCGCAAGCTGGCTAAAGCCGGGCATGACCGTGCTCGACATCGGGGCCAATCTCGGCGTCTACAGCCTGCCGATGGCGCGGCTGCTCGCGCCTCATGGCCAGGTGTTCGCCTATGAACCAGCAAGCGAGCCGCGCCGCCTGCTCGCGCTCAGCAAGGCCAAGAACGAGGCCACCAACCTGCATGTCGTCGCCGCCGCCCTGTCCGACGGTGAGCGCGAGGGTCAGCTGGTGCTGGGCAGCTCCAGCGAGCTCAACTCGCTGCAAGGCAGCGGTCCCAGCGAAAACGTTCAGATCACGTCGCTCGACGCCGAGCAGAAGTCAAGGAACTGGGGCGCCATCGACTTCGTCAAGATCGACGCGGAAGGAGAGGAAGAGCGCATTCTGGCCGGCGCGCAGGCATTTTTCTCCGAGCACTCTCCCCTGGTGATGTTCGAGATCAAAGCCGGCGAGAAGCACAATGACGGCCTGCCGGCAGCGTTCGCCAGTCTGGGGTTCGGCATCTACCGGCTCCTCGGCGGCGCACCCGTCCTGGTACCGGTCAAGATCGGCGAGCCGCTCGATCCCTACGAGCTCAACCTGTTCGCAGCCAAACCCGAGCGCGCCGCAGCACTCGCAGGCGAGGGTTTCCTGATCGAGACCATTCCGGTGTGGGAGCCCGACGACACCGCACGCGACTGGGCGCTTGCGCAGTTCAAGGCGCAATCCTTTGCGCCGATTTTCAATGCGCTGCCCGGCGGCGCCGCGGCTCAGGACCCGATTTATCGCGACGCTCTTGCCGGCTATGCGATCTGGCGCTCCCAGGAGCACGCATGGCCCCAGCGTTACGCGGCACTGAAGTTCGCTTGCGATACGCTCGGCGCGCTCTGTCAGCAGCAAGCTTCGCTGTCGCGCCTTTCGACACTCGCCCGCGTCGCCTCGGACATCGGCAACCGCACGATGGCCGTCAACGCACTGCGGTTCACGGCGGAGGTGCTCAAAGGCGGCAAAGGCCGCATCCTGGAACCATTCTGGCCGGCAAGTCCGCGGTTCGACCATCTTGCGCCCGGGGACAACGTCGTCGGCTGGTTCGTGGCTGCAGCGCTCGAGCGGTTCGAACAGCTCGCGTCGTTCTCCTCATGCTTTGCACCGCCTTCCGTCGATCTCGACTGGCTGGCAAAGCAGCCGCTGGTTGCCACCGAGATCGAACGCCGCCGTGTTCTCCAGCGGGCACGCGCAGGTCAAAAGGTCGCGGTCCCATCGCGTCTGCGCAGGGCGGCGCCGGACCACCTCAACGCCGCGGCCTGGCGCGCCGGCGTAGTGCCCAACACGAGCCTGTGAAGGCTCAGGCGCGCCCCGTTGCGAGCAGCGCCGTTGCGATCCGCTCCCACTCCGCTTCCAGCGAATCCTTTGCAGCTGGCTGGCCGGCCTGGCGGTACCAGTAGCCGGCGTTGCCGAGATCGCCTTCGACGCGGTGCAGATAGGCGTGCACCCAGGCGGCCTCGCGGCTGCTCTCGTCCTGGACGATCTTGTGCGCGCGGTCCCAGTCGCCCTTCGCCGCCCACCAGAGACCGGCGAGCGGCGCGTTCAGGTCCGGCGCCGGCGCTGCGCCGTCGAGGCTCGCGATGAACGCGGCGACATTCACCACCACCTCGCGGGCGTGAAGCGGCCGGCGGCCTGCTCAATCACCTCGCCGAGCGAGAACAGCGTCTCCTCGTCGAAGGGACGGCCGATCAATTGCAGGCCGAGCGGCAGGCCCTGCGCGTCCTTGCCGGCGGGCACGGCGATGCCGGGCAGGCCCGCCATGTTCACGGTCACCGTGAAGATGTCGTTGAGATACATCTCGACCGGGTCGGCGCCGCCCTTCTCGCCGATGCCGAAGGCCGCCGACGGCGTCGCCGGCGTCAGGATCGCGTTGACGCCCTTGGCGAAGCAATCCTCGAAATCCTTCTTGATCAGCGTGCGGACCTTCTGGGCGCGCAGATAATAGGCATCGTAATAGCCGGCCGAGAGCACGTAGGTGCCGATCATGACGCGGCGGCGCACTTCGGCGCCAAAACCTTCGGCGCGGGTGTTCTCGTACAGCTCGATGATGTTTTTGCCCTGCTCGCGCAGGCCGTAGCGCACGCCGTCATAGCGCGCGAGGTTCGAGGACGCCTCCGCCGGCGCCACGATGTAATAGGCCGGCAGCGCGTATTTGGTGTGCGGCAGCGACACCTCGACGAGCTCGGCGCCCGCCGCCTTCAGCCAGGCCGCGCCCTCGCTCCACAGCTTCTCGATCTCGGCCGGCATGCCGTCGAGACGATATTCCTTGGGGATGCCGATCTTGATGCCCTTCACGGACTTGCCGATCGCGGCCTCATAGTCCGGCACGGCAATGTCGACCGACGTCGTGTCCTTCGGATCGTGCCCGGCCATCGAGCGCAGCAGCATCGCGCTATCGCGCACGCTGCGTGCGATCGGACCTGCCTGGTCGAGCGAGGAGGCGAAGGCGACGATGCCCCAGCGCGAGCAGCGACCGTAGGTCGGCTTGATGCCGACGGTCGCGGTGAACGCCGCCGGCTGGCGGATCGAGCCGCCGGTGTCGGTCGCGGTCGCGCCCATGCACAGCAGCGCCGCCACGGCCGAGGCCGAGCCACCGG